>SKIC01000220.1 GCA_007116685.1 Balneolales bacterium | reverse complement strand
TGGAAGATGCTCCGAAAAAGTTCTTCCGTTTATCTCCAGGCAGAGATGTACGCTTGAAAAGTGGATACATCATTCACTGTAGGGGTGCTGATAAAGATGCTGAAGGAAATATCACTGAAATTCATGCCACATATTATCCTGATAGCCGTAGTGGAAGCGACACATCCGGAGTTAAAGCGAAAGGAACGCTACACTGGGTAAGTGCTGAACATGCCATTCCGGTCGAAGTAAGAGATTACGACAGATTGTTCCGCGTTGAAGACCCTGCCAATGAAGAAGGTGATTTTCTTGATTATGTGAATCCTGATAGTTTAATCATCTACAAAAATGCAGTAGCTGAACAAGCACTTAAATACGATAGTACATCTTCTTCAAGTGAGGAGGTAAAGCCACATTACCAGTTTATGCGCAAAGGTTATTATTTCGAGGATTCATCATCCACCCCTGAAAAAATGATATTTAACCAAACGGTTGGTTTGCGAGATACCTGGGCAAAAATTCAGAAAAAGAAGTAAAGAAGTACTTCTGCAAACTTTCAAAATTACGAATCAGGCTGGAGTAGTTTTTTCTACTTCAGCTACCTGATTTGTAACCATCGTTTGGGCAACAAAATCGTGAATACTTTGCTTTCCCTCCGTACGCCAAACGAAGCCTGAATAAACAAAGATTAGCAGATAGGCGAGTCCCAGTCCGGCAAAATTCCATCCACCAATACCACCGGTAGCCGGCATAAATAGAAAAAGAGAGAGATGGACTAATTCCCAGGGGAGTAGTTTGATAATATTTCTCAGAAAGGCGGATTGTATGGAGATAGATCCACCTGATTTTGAAAATGCTTGTAAGTTGAAAAGTCTTTTTCCGATCGTAATGCCTTTGAAGACATAATCTGAAATCACGAAATAGAATAAAACCGGCAGCGTGAAATTCAGTAACAAGGTTAGGTATAGAGCTTTGTTATCAACAATGTTAATTTCACCGGCTATTTGGATGATAAACCCTAAAGGAGCCAAAATGAAAAACAATAGCACCACATCCACGATGTAAGCCAGAAAGCGTCGAATTATCGGAGAATCAAGCATAGTAAATCAGGCGTTACCACCACTAAATAAGTAAAACTTCTATTGGAAGAAGAAAATCAGTAAACGATCAGCAATGATGAGAATCCATATAAGCGGCAAGTAAGCAAGGGAGGCAAACATTAGCTTTTTAGCAGTGGCCATATTTCTTTCTTGCCAGAATTTGAGCCCGAAATACAAAAAGTATAATCCGGCGAGAATAGCACCAATCAAATAAATAATGGTATTGAAGCCCAGAGTATAAAGGAGAGTAGAAACCGGGATAATTAAAACCAAACATCCCAAAACAGAGAGTGCTGCAATTTTTCCGTTGCTGTCGTTTTTAGGAAGCATACGGAAACCCGCGCGGATGTAATCATCGTTACAGAGCCAGGCAATGGCTACTACGTGAGGTACTTGCCAAAGAAATACAATCCCAAATAAAACCCACATTCCGGGTTCCAAAACAGAACCAGTAGCCGCAGCCCAGCCACCAACAGGTGGTAAGGCTCCGGGTATAGCACCAATCCACACATTACTGAAACTCACTCGTTTCATTGGTGTGTAAATAGCAAGGTACATTACCGAAGTAACTGCCGAAACCAATCCGGCTGCAAGGTTCACCATTGCTATCAAATAAACGAGTCCGATGAGAATCATGGACAGAGAAAATAGCAGAGCGTGAGCAGGAGCAATGCGAGACGTTGGCAAGGGACGTTTACTTGTTCTAACCATCAATTTGTCAAGATCTCGCTCAATAAATTGATTATGCGCTGCAGTACCGGCGGCAATAAGTAATGTGCCAATTATTGCATGGAATAAAAGAACGAAGTCGATACCAGCAGTTGAGCCCAGTATAAATCCAATCATCATACTGGCTAGAACAAGAATGGTTATGCCGGGCTTTGTAAGCTCTAAATAATCAGCCAAGATGGACTCAGAAAATGTTTTTTGTAATGATTTGGAAGTTGCAGACTTCATTTATAGTTCGAAAGGTGAAATAATTTTTTAGCGTGTAACGGCGATGGTTTAAAGTAAAAATATAAAGTGCCTCAACTCTATAAAACTGTTTCTCAATGGATTAGGCAATTCTTGATGCCAATAAATAATCAAAAACTGGGAATGAATGGCATCATTTCATGCTTTTTTGTGAGTTCGAAGACTACTAATTTACCAAAATATTGTAATCAAGGCACGTTAAAAATATTATTGATTGTTACCCTTTAACATTATTGATTCTTTTTCTGTTTCCTTTTTTGAAACGCAAATTATTTAAAGTTCATGAAACTAAATCTTTTCCAAAAAACGGCGCTTCTGACAGTTGCTGCTACATATTTTTTGATAATAGTGGGAAGCCTTGTAAGAGTATCAGGAGCCGGTTTGGGTTGTCCCGACTGGCCAAAGTGTTACGGCTTGTGGATTCCTCCTATGCATGTTGAAGATGTGCCAGTCGGTTTTGATACGGCAGATTTTAATGCTGTGAAAACCTGGACCGAATATGTCAATCGTCTTGTGGGCGTATTGATAGGTTTATTAATTACAGCCACACTGCTGTTTTCTCTAAAGTATTTCAAAAAACAACCGGGCTTGGTTGCTGGCTCTTTTGGCGCTTTTGTATTGGTCATTTTTCAAGCCTGGTTGGGAGGGCAGGTTGTTCGGAGTGGACTGGCAGAAGGAATGATTACGCTCCACATGATAATGGCCTTGATTATAGTCACTCTACTTTTATTTGTAGCATTTAAGGGCATTAGAAAAGATTATCCATCATATCTACAGACAGATTCAAAAAAGAAGATAATCACAGTTACGGCTATTCTTCTGGGCCTTACCTTGATTCAGGTTGTTCTAGGAACTCAGGTTCGGGAAGCAATTGATAGTGTAAAATTCGCATTTCCTGAAATGCCAAGAGGCGAGTGGCTCGAGAATGTAGGCTGGATTGATCAAATACACCGAACCTTTTCCTGGTTGATTCTAATTCCATCTATATATTTGTATCGAATCATCAAACAGATATCAGCTTCGAGAGTATTTTATGTTTTGGCCAATGTGGTACTGGCTTTTGTTGGAATTCAATTTCTTACAGGAGTTCTGATGGCTTATGCCGGTATGCCTGGTTCCTCACAAGTAATACACTTATTGATAGCCTGTTTGATGGTAGGCGCACAGTTTTTAATTATTATGGCTGCAAGAGAAAGCCTTCCTTGGGAGCAGTTAGAAGCAAAGTAAATTAATTAACCCTTTTATAATTAAGCTCATGTCAGATTTTAAATCACAAATAACAATCGATGCTCTAAAGGATTTTGATCCTAAAAAAGCCCTATATGTAATTGGAGTTGTAAGTGTAATAGCTTTTGCCTTTTTGATTTGGTTGCTCTATTTCAAGTCTACTGCTGATTATACACCTGAATTTGTGTACTCATTACCTGCTGTAAATGCATTTTTCAATAGCTTGGCTACTATTCTTATCATTCTTGGATTTGTTCAGATTAAGAAAAGAAATTTCATCAGGCATATGCAGTACATGTTAGGTGCATTCGTCTTTTCGGCATTCTTTTTAGTGAGCTATGTTATTTATCACAACTTTGTAGGACACACACCATTTCCGGGAGAAGGGTTGATAAGACCGGTTTACTTTACAATTTTGATCAGCCATATCATTCTCTCTGCCGGTGTAGTTCCTTTGGTCTTGAGTAGTTTCTATTTTGCTTTTTCCGGAAAATTTGAGACTCATAGAAAAGTGTCAAAATTCACTTTTCCTATTTGGCTCTACGTTTCTATTACCGGCGTGATGATTTACTTCATTTTGAATGCTTATTTATAGAGGTAAATATCTAAAATATTGCCGTTTTTGCAATAAATCTGAAGATGAATCATCATAGACTACTTTTTTCAATTTTTTGCTGATGACCTTAGTGGGTAACAGTGTTAAGTATATTCTACTGGGCTGTAGTGAGTTATTATCGAATTCTTATTTAGACCCTGTCTAATTAGTTCGATTGCTTCACAATTTCTTCATTTTTTAGGTTTTTTAGTAGGAATGTTTGCCAAATCTGTCTTAAATTAGCGTCGTTTTACTGCGGAAACAGCTAGGTGAAAATCGCTTTTTCGGATAAAAGAAAAGGTTATTTACACTCCTGATGTACTTGTTCAAAAAACGCAGATCATTGTTATTATTTACTTTCGACTACAAATAGTAATCTATTTATGGCGCAATTATTCCCGAAGTGGACCAATAAGTTACCAAAGCAGGTACAATTGCTTTCCATACTCGGCCTTACAGCTGTCGTATTCTTTTTTTGGTATTTTGGATCTCCTAAATATCTCGAAGTTGGTTACGCACCTGTGCAGCCGATTCCATTCTCACACCAATTACATGCCGGACAGTTGGGTCTTGATTGTAGATACTGTCACGGTTCCGTTGAAATCTCTTCAGCAGCAGGTGTTCCTTCTACCCAGACGTGTATGACCTGTCATGAATATATCGCTACTGACAGTGAAAAACTCCAACCACTGCGCGATAGTTGGGAATCAGGTTTACCTGTTGAATGGATTCGTGTTCACAAACTTCCTGAGCATTCTTACTTTAACCACAGTGTCCACGTAAATGTGGGTATTGGTTGTGCTACTTGTCACGGCCGGATCGATCACATGGAAGTTGTAATGAAATCAGAGCCTATGAGTATGGGCTGGTGTTTAGACTGCCATAACCATCCAGAGCAGTATATCAGACCTGTAGAAGAAGTTTTCAATATGGCGTATGAGCAGCCACCAAATCAGTACGAATTCGGGAAAATGCTTGTAGCCAAGAAAAATGTAGCCGGGCCAATTTATTGTAATGCCTGCCACCGTTAATCAGAAATAATTTCACCAATACGTTTACACTCTAATGGGTAAAGAACATCAAAGCACTTACTGGAGAAGTTTAAACCAGTTAGCAAACAACGACGAATACAAGAAATTTGTTGAGCGTGAATTTCCTGAAAATGCAACGGAATTAACAGATGGCTTATCCCGGCGTAATTTTCTTACCATTATGGGAGCTTCTGTAGCTCTTGCCGGTCTTACTGCTTGTAGAAAACCCGTCGTAAAGATTTTACCTCACAGTCGTCAACCTGAGTTTATGGTTCCGGGTATCCCCATGCACTATGCAACGGTGATGCCATTTAAAGATTATGTTAGTGGCTTATTGGTCACAAACAATGAGGGGCGTCCGACAAAAATAGAAGGTAACGACCTTCATCCGGAAAGTGACGGAGCTACAAACTCATTCCATCAGGCAGCTCTTCTTGATTTATACGATCGCGACAGATCTCGTTATGTGCGTCGCAACGGAGAGAAAAGCGATTGGAATGCATTCTTAGAATTTGCTTCCGATCACTTCTCAAACAGAACGCAGCGACTACTTTTTATTTCTGAGGCAAATTCCTCTCCAACATATCAGTCATTAAAAAGCAAGGCTCTCTCAGCATTCGCTAATGCAGAATGGGTTACTTACGAACCATTTAGTGACGAAAATGTTTTAACCGGCGTAAGCCGTGCTTTTGGTCAGAAATTGCGACCTGTTAATCATTTTGACAAAGCGAAAGTAGTAGTTTCTCTTGATGCGGATTTTATGTCACAAGAGGACAACAACGTTCAAAATGTGAAGCGTTATGCAAAGAGTAGAAAACTGAATGGCACAGACTCTGATATGTCTCGCCTTTATGTTGTCGAAGCAAACTACTCTCTTACAGGCTCTAATGCAGATCACAGATTGCAATTGAAGCCAAGTAAAGTCGCTCCTTTCTTATATGCTTTAGCCGCTGAACTCTCCGCTAGTGTTTCAGGATTGAACGCATTTAGTGGTTATCGTAACGAATTTTCACAACATAGTTGGGTTGCTGCGCTTGCTGAAGATTTACGAACTAATGCAGGGAAATCAATACTAACAGCCGGTTCTGATTACAGTCCTGAAGTTCATGCTGCGGTTGCTGCAATCAATAAAGCTTTAGGTAACGATGGCGAAACAATAGAGTATCTCGAGCTACCACACGCTGACAGTGAAAATCAAACTGAGAAGTTTGCAAATGCTGTTCGAGGTATGCAAAATGGCGATTACGATACCGTTGTAATGGTTGGTACAAATCCGGCATATACAGCTTATGCTGATTTGAATTTCAATTCTGCATTATCAAATGTAGCTACCACTATTCATCTCTCAACACATGTTGATGAGACTTCCCAAAATGCAACCTGGCATATCAATCGTGCTCATTTCCTTGAAGCTTGGGGAGATGGATTCTCCTATGAAGGTTCATTGTCAGCAATTCAGCCAATGATTGCTCCTTTATTTGATGGAAAAAGCGAAATTGAGTTCTTAAATGCCATTATTGAAGGCGAAGATGTAAGTGGTCATGAACTGGTCCGCAATTTCTGGTTAAGTCAGCCGGGTGGAAGTGATGCGCAGTGGCAAACGGCACTTCATGATGGATTGGTAAAAGGTACTCGTTTTTCCTCGCGCTCTGTTTCCATAGTGCCTGGTTTTGCTCCTTTTATTCAGGAAGCCTTATCTACTCCGGTACAGACAACAGATGATATTGAATTGATTATCAAGCCGGATCCAAAATTGTACGATGGTCGTTTCGCAAATAATCCATGGCTTCAGGAACTTCCGGATCCTATTTCTAAAATTACCTGGGATAATGTTGCTTTAATGAGCGCAAATACAGCCCAAAAATTAGGATTAGCTGATGCGAGAAGGTTTGGTCAATTCGAGCACCAAACTGTTTCCATCACTGCGGGAAATCACACTTTTGAAATTGTAGCCTGGGTGCTACCGGGCCATGCAGATGATACAATCACTGTATATGCTGGCTATGGCCGTACCAAAGCCGGAAGAGTTGTTAATTCTTATGAAGGACGTGTTGGTAACATTTCTCAGGAAACTGTAGGTGTTGATGTATTTAAAGCCAGAACCACGGTAAATCCGTTGTTTACTGAGAACGTTTCTGTTTCTAGTACAGGAAATACTTACGAAGTTGCAACTACTCAAGACCACCATTCAATGGAAGGGCGACCATTTATTTTGGAAGCTTCTCTAGCTGAGTTCAAGGAAAATCCGAACTTTGCTCCTCAAATTGCAGGTGTTTACAGTGGTCAACTTGATGAAACTGAGGAATCTTGGTACACAACCGGGGCAGCACCAATTAACCTTCATAACACGAGAACATTCCCTGAACGTGAGCCACAATGGGGTATGACTATCGATTTGAATTCTTGTATTGGATGTGGGGTATGCTCAATTGCTTGTCAAGCAGAGAATAATATTCCGGTAGTTGGAAAAAGAGAAGTAAGACGTGGTCGTGAAATGCACTGGATTCGCACTGATCGCTATTTCAGTGGTGATGATGCAAACCCAACTGTTGCGCATCAGCCGGTGCCTTGTATGCACTGCGAACAGGCTCCTTGTGAGCAAGTTTGTCCTGTTGCTGCAACTACCCATAGTGATGATGGATTAAATCAAATGACCTATAACCGTTGTATTGGTACTCGTTATTGTGCAAATAACTGTCCATTCAAGGTTAGACGATTTAACTTCTTCAACTATCCGAAAGAATTCCTCACAACAGGCGAGGATACAGAAGTTATTCAAATGGCAATGAACCCGGATGTGACCATTCGTTTCAGAGGGGTTATGGAAAAATGTACCTATTGTGTACAGCGTATCAGCAGAGCCAAAATCAATACTCGTAACAAAACCGGAAATTCTGTTAAGCCACCAGATGGAGCAGTTAAAACTGCTTGTCAGCAGGCTTGTCCGGCAGATGCTATTGAATTTGGTGATCTCACCGACGAAAACAGCCGCGTAAGTGTAGCAAAACGAGATTCACGTAATTACTTCTTATTGGAGTATCTAAACATACGTCCTCGTACGTCTTACCTGGCAAAGGTGAGAAATCCTAATCCAAACATAGCCTAAATTAATTATTACGTTAAGCGAATAAAGTATTAAAGCATGAGTCAAACAACTGGACAAGTGACTGAGCAGCCATTATTTGATGGGAATCACAGTTTTGGAAGTATCACTCGACTTATAAGTGATATACCTCAGCAGGAAACACCAAAATGGTGGTATATCGCTTTTGGAATATCCAACCTATTGATGGGTCTTCTCATCGCAATGCTTGTTTACCTGATTTGGGAAGGTACTGGTGTATGGGGTTTGAACAATCCTGTAGGTTGGGGTTGGGCCATTGTTAACTTTGTATGGTGGGTTGGTATTGGCCACGCCGGAACATTGATTTCAGCCATTCTGTTTTTATTCCGCCAGGGTTGGAGAACGGCAATTAACCGATTTGCCGAGGCCATGACTATCTTTGCGGTAATGTGTGCGGGTATTTTCCCTGCGGTGCACGTTGGTCGTATTTGGGTAATTTACTACGTATTCCCTTTACCCAATTCAATGCAGATGTGGCCTAATTTTAGTTCACCTCTCTTATGGGACGTATTTGCGGTAGGTACCTACTTTACAGTTTCTACACTTTTCTGGTTTGTAGGTCTTGTACCGGATTTAGCAACTATGCGAGATAAGGTAAAAGGCAAACTTGCGAAATCTCTTTATGGATTTTTCGCACTTGGCTGGACAGGCGGTAACAGAAGCTGGCAAAACTACGAAAAAGCGTATATGCTTTTGGCTGGTCTTGCTACACCTCTCGTACTCTCAGTACACACCATTGTATCTTTCGACTTTGCTGTTTCAGTAATTCCAGGATGGCACACTACCATTTTCCCTCCATACTTCGTAGCTGGTGCTATTTTTTCCGGATTTGCGATGGTAATGACCCTGATGTTAATTGCCCGGAAAATTTACGGACTGGAAGACATCATGAATATCAAGGTTATCGAAAAGATGAACATCATCATCCTTGTAACGGGATGGATGGTAGGATTCGCCTACATTATGGAATTCTTCATAGCCTGGTATAGTGGTGTAGAATACGAGAAGTTTGCTTTTATAAACCGTGCTTTCGGTCCATACGCCTGGGCTTACTGGATTATGATGACTTGTAACGTAATTACTCCAAACTTCTTCTGGTTTAAACGATTCAGAACTAGTATTACTATGTCATTTATACTATCGATAATTGTAAATATCGGTATGTGGTTTGAGCGTTTTGTAATTACTGTTACATCTCTCGCACAAGATTTCGTGCCTGCCGCCTGGGGGTACTATTCTCCAACCTGGGTTGACATTTTAACCTATGTGGGTACTTTTGGCCTCTTCTTTACCTTCTTCCTTCTCTTCCTCCGATTCTTACCGATGGTTGCCATTGCAGAGGTGAAAATGGAATTACCTCAGGCAAAAGTAGAGTACTATGCAAATGGAAATTCAGATAAAGATTCAGCAAATAACTGATTACAGGTTTAAGTAACTATGAGTACTACAAACAAAAAATTACATTGTATTCTGGCTGAGTTTGAAAACCCGGCTGTATTAATAAAGGCTGCTGAAAAAACCAATAAAGCAGGATACAAGAAATACGATGCTTACAGCCCGTTTCCAATCCATGGTATGGATGATGCCATGGGCTTAAAAGAATCAAAATTGGGGTGGATTGTATTGTTCCATGCTCTTATCGGATTTAGTGGAGGTTTGGCACTTCAGATTTATACACAGGTAATTGCATATCCATTGAATATCAGTGGAAAACCATTACTTAACCTACCGAACTTCGTACCAGTAACGTTTGAATTGACCATTCTTTTGGCTGCATTCGGTACCTTCTTCGGAATGTTCTTTCTGAATAATCTCCCAAAATTCTACAATCCCTTATTTAATTCTGAGCGTTTTGAGAAAGTTACAGACGATGGATTCTTTATAGGGATTGAAGCCGAAGACGGTTTGTTTTCAGAAGAAAAGACAGCAAAATTTCTGGAAGATGCCGGAGCTGTCTACATCGAAAAAGTTTATGAGGATTAATTGTTAACCATTGAGGAAAGTTAGCGTGAGTACTATCAGAATCGCTGCATTATTATTACTCGTTATTTTACTGTCGGCTTGTCGTGGACAACCCTTTGAGGAACCACCACGGTTTGTTCAGCCTAATATGCATTATCAGGAAAAATTCACTTATCAATCTGAAAACAGATTTTTTGAAGACGGTCGTGCTGATCGGTTGCCGGTTGAAGGAACTGTTCCACGGGGGCGTCTTGCTGTGGATGTAGCATTACATGAAGGTTTAGATGAAAACGGTAATTTTGTTACTGATCTACCCCTTGATGTATCCCGGTCTTTCTTGATGAGAGGTGGCGAACGTTATTATATCTATTGCACACCCTGCCATGGTAATGCCGGGGATGGAATGGGTATCATCAGCCAACGAGGTTTAATAGCGCCTAGTTTTCATACCGACACTATGAGAGAAATGCCATATGGACAAATCTATAGTGCAATATATAACGGTATCAATACAATGGGCTCATACCGCCATCAATTAGACGTAGAAGACCGGTGGGCGGTTGTAGCTTATGTTAGAGCTCTACAGCTGAGCCAATATGCATCAGAAGAAGAGGTCAGAGCCTTAGGTATCGACCCTGAAGAACTTAGAGCCCAAATGGCTGAATAATTAAACGGTTTACGGACAATCAGAAACGTATTACAATATGCACCATCATCATACTCTTACCGATAATCTAAAATTCCCAGCAGAATCACGGATTAATGTCGCATTTTTTGCCGTAGCCATTCTTGGGATTTTACTGAGTGCTATCGGGTATATAGTGGATACCCAACAATTTTATTTTTCGTATCTCACTAGCTTCTCCTTTGTGGCTAGTATCTCTTTAGCATGCTTGTTTTTTGTGATGTTACAGCACGTAACAGGCTCAAAATATAGCGTAGTAATGCGCCGTATTCCTGAAACATTCGCTTCAAACATTTATGTACTGGCTATCCTTTTCATCCCCATACTTTTTGGGATGGAGTATTTGTATGAGTGGGTGAGAGAAGAAAAGATTGCGGCAGATCCACTGGTGCAACACAAGCTTCCATATTTGAACGAGCCTTTCTTCTTAATTCGAAACATAATTTACTTCGTGGTTTGGTCATTCCTTGGTTATCGTTTATATCAAAACTCAGTAGATATGGATAATCAGGGTGATATTGCTGAACTAAACAGAAAGCAAAAAGTACTTAGTGCTCCTGGTATTCTCCTGTTTGGATTTACGGTAGCCTTTGCTTCCTTTGATTGGTTAATGTCTATGGATTCGCACTGGTTCTCAACTATGTTTGGTGTTTACTTCTTTGCGATGAGTTTCCAGGTATTCTTTGCCATACTCATCTTAGTGAGTTTATATCTCCGAAAAAATGATATGCTTAGTAATACGATCAGAATTCCACACTATAACGATATTGGGAAACTACTTTTCGGTTTTACTGTATTCTATGCATATATCGCATTTAGCCAGTTTTTCTTGATTTATTATGCTAATATTCCTGAGGCTACTCTCTGGTTCAAATATCGCCTTGATGGAAACTGGGCTTATATGACCTACATAATATTCGCAGGTCGTTTTGCAGTTCCATTTATTCTGCTGCTTAGCAAAAAAGCCAAAGCCAATCTTAAGCTCTTAGGTGGTATTTCTGTAATGCTGGTTGTACTTCATTTCATTGAATTCTTCTGGATTGTTCAACCTATTTTGCAAAAATCTGAATTAGGAGTGCATTGGTTAGATTTTGCTACGCTATTGGGTCTCAGTGGCTTATTGCTGGGTTTATTTTTCACCAAGTTCAAGCAAGCTGATATGGTACCCAAAAATGACCCATATATTCAGGAATCATTAAATAAACACTGATTTTCACCGTTAACACATACTTGTTTAACCAAAAATTTTATGAGCGAAAAGCCTGAAAATAATTATAGCGAATTTGATGACTCTGTTGATTACGGAGTTATGCGTGACAAGCTAAATCTGAACAAAATCACGTTTTGGTCTGTTTTTACCATAATAGTCGTGGTTGTAATGATTGTTGGAGTTAGTAGTTATTACAGTTTTAATAAATTTCAAGCTTTACAATCTGCTGCTATCTCATCAGAATTTCGAGAAATTAGTAACTTGAGAAGTACAGCCAACGAACGTCTTAATTCTTCAGGAGTGTTAGAATCCAACGAAGAAAGATTTCATATCCCAATTGAAGATGCTATTTCTATCTATTTGAATGAAGCTGAATAATTTCTACATAAAAACCCTCAGGATAGTAGCTTTTTTGCTAATATCAGCTTTTGCATACAGCTCTCTGTACGCCGGCAGTATGAATGCAGACCGTCTTGATGGAGTTGGAATTACAGAAAAACTTGGGGATTACATTTCAAAAGATACTCGCTTCTTTAACGAGCATGGAGAAGAAGTTGCTATTGGGGACTACCTAAATAATGGGAGACCTCTCGTGTTGGCATTGGTTTACTACGAATGCCCATTATTGTGTAATCTAATTCTAAATGGATTGGCAACAGCTGTTGGTGACTTACAATGGCAACCAGGAAATCAGTACGATATTATTACTGTTTCTATTGCTCCTGAGGAAACCCCGGAAATGGCTGCCGAAAAAAAGGAAGCTTATATACATTCTCTCGGGAGACCTGAAATCGCAGACGGCTGGCACTTTTTGACCGGTACGGAAGATCAAATTCAAAAATTAGCAGATGAAGTAGGATTTGGTTTTAAATGGGATGAGGAAACTCAAGAATATTTCCATGGGTCAACATTAATTTTTTTAAGCGAGCAAGGCAGAATCTCCAGATACTTGAATGGCATCGATTATCCTGAATTTATGATGAGAAATGCATTATCAGATGCTGCAAATGGTAGAATTGGCTCAACCATTGAACGCATGGTTTTGTTTTGCTTTCAATTTGATGAGAACTCAGGTTCTTATGTTCCCGTTGCTATTAACATTATGAAAATTGGGGGAGCTTTTACGCTCTTAGTCTTAGGACTATTTCTCGGTTTTCTTTGGTTTCGCGAAAAAAATCTATCTCTAAAACAAAGTATATCACATAGTTCTTAACATTTAATATGGAACGTCTTTCTGAAATATTTTTACCACCACAGAGGTCAACTATTGCACCCGAAGTGGATGCATTGTTTCATTTTATTAATATTGCCGGTTTTATTCTCTTCATGGGGATTGTTATTGCAATCGTCTATTTTGCGATAAAATATCGGCGAAAATCTGAAGATGATGTTACTCCTGTAATTACTCACAATACGGGTCTTGAGGTAGCATGGTCTATTTCGCCCGCCATTATCATATTGGTAATTTTTAGTTGGGGATTCAGAAGTTTTTTAACCATCTCTACTCCGCCAACCAATACCTATGACATCTACGTTACGGCTGGTTCTTGGTATTGGGCTTTTGAATATCCGAATGGTGGCAGATTGATGAATGAGTTATATGTGCCAACCAATCAGCCTGTAAAGTTGATTATGACTTCTGAAGATGTCTTGCACTCTTTTGCAATTCCCGATTACCGTATTAAGCAAGATGTGATTCCTAACAGATATACAACTACTTGGTTTGAGGTAACAGAACCAGGTCAATCCATAATTTTTTGTACAGAATATTGTGGTACACAACATTCTGTGATGGTTGCAGATGTATTTGCTTTACCGCCTGATGAATTCGAAGAATGGTTAGAAACTGGTTTGCAACCTGATGAGGATATGCCACTTCTCGCTGTCGGTGGAGCAGCGTACACTAGTGCAGGTTGTAATGCTTGCCACTCATTGGATGGTACAAGAAGAGTTGGACCTACCTTCCTTGGATTGTACCAATCAGAAAGAGAATTCACCGATGGTACCTCTGCTATAGCTGATGAAGAGTATTTAATTGAATCTATTGTAGATCCACATTTAAGAGTAACTGTAGGTTACCCAAATAATATGCCTCAGAACTATCGTCAATTATTAACTGAGCGACAGATTCAGGGATTAGTCGAATTTATTAAAGAACAACAATAAGTATTATGTCAGGTACTTCACAAACATTGAAAATTCGTGAATTTCCGTTGGATGAAAATCCAAAAACGAATTATTTGAATCACAGTAAGGGGCTTATGTCCTGGTTGTTTACATTAGACCACAAACGGATTGGTTTGATGTATCTTGGTGCAATTGCATTCTTCTTCTTCGTAGGAGGTATGTTAGCCATTGCATTACGTTTAGAGCTTTTAACACCTGCACAAACATTCATCGATGCGGATACTTACAACAAGATATTCACCCTGCACGGTGCTATCATGGTGTTCTTGTTTATTATTCCATCGATACCTGCAGCACTTGGTAACATTTTCTTACCCATGATGCTTGGTGCAAAAGACGTAGCCTTTCCGCGCTTAAACCTTGCGAGTTTCTGGATTTACGTATTTGGTGCCATGTTTGCTTTATACTCCATTTTAAATGGTGGTATTGATACAGGTTGGACATTCTACACTCCATACAGTACAACTACTGAAACAGCTGTTATTTCAATGACGCTGGGGGTATTTATCCTGGGATTTTCGTCCATTTTAACGGGAATGAACTTTATAGTTACCATTCACAAAATGCGTCCCCCTGGAATGACTTGGGGTAAGATGC
>SKIC01000019.1 GCA_007116685.1 Balneolales bacterium | reverse complement strand
GTGGCTTAAGTGTCTCTCAGGTTGAGGGAGTAGTTAAAACCGGTGGTCTGAAAGTGCGATACATCATCCCCGGAGATAGCACTGTTTTTGCTACTGAAAGAGAGCGCGTTCTCACCAGATATACTATTCGAAACTCAGAACGAATTATCACATCCAGCACATGGCAAAATGGTTTAACCGGACCAATTGATCTTGATTTTGAAATTCCCAGAAGCGGTTCTATTACAAATATTCTGGGTGTGAGGTTGGGAATTATAGGCATGTCGCCCGGGGAAATCCGATCTTTCGTAATTCCACCGGATATGGGCTTCACAACCGGTCAATTTGCCAGAGATACCTTACTTATTGACTTCGAATTGACAGATATTCTACAGTAATTCTCTGTTATTTAGCCTTGCTCTTCGACTAAACACAAAAATCATCCACGTTTGTTTAACCTCCCCCTAAATCCCCCGCCAAAGGCAGGGGACTTGAAGAAATCCCTGTTTTACACCCAATTTCTCTGCCGTGGTGTTAGTTTAGGACTGGCAAGATCTTTTATATAGATGTAGATTTTTACGGTTTTACATTTATATATCAAGTATTTTCCAGCATAACCTTGATTCTCTACCTAGAAATTCGAGGCACTTTTAAGGCTATTCTGGATAGAATCTCGTAAGGGATGGTCCCTGATGCTTTGCCAAGAATAGTTGCATCGTTTCGCTTGCCGCCCATTAATAAAACTTCCGTACCCACCGGGATTTTTTTTGCCCCTGTGAAAACCATCACATAGTCCATTGTGATATTCCCCACCGTTTTATACCAATCTTCTTCAATTTGTACTTCGAATGTGCCCGATAAATTTCGCGATAATCCATCGGCGTAGCCAACCGGGATAACAGCTAAATATCCATCCTCAGGGGCTTTCCAGGTAGACTCATAACTTACACTCCACCCTTTTGGAATCCATCTGCTCTGAATAATTTCCGCCCACCACTCCATTACAGGTTTTAAATCTTTACATGTCTCGGATGGGTCATATCCATACAATGCTATCCCATGACGAACCATATTCATGTGAACTTCCGGATAATTCAACAAAGCACTGCTGTTCGCCGAGTAATACAAATTGAAAGCCGGCAAATGTTGCTTCATCAGATTTAATCGTTTGCGTTGCTCATCCACAAAAGATGAATTCACTTGGTCAGCAGTTGCAAAGTGCGTGAACAAGCCTTCTAAATTGAGACGTTTTCCATGTACATCAATTGCCTTAGATAGTTCCGCCAACTGTTCCGGCAAAAATCCCAATCGTCCCATTCCTGTGTCGCATTCGATGTGGGCTTTGGTTTCTTCTTCCAGTATTTCGAAATGACTCAAATCAGAAATAACGGCGGTCAAATTATGGGCTTTATAGGCAGAAACACGATCTGGCTGAGGTGGTTCAAAAACCAAAATGGGTTCTGTAATACCGACTTCCCGAATCTGTATAGCTTCTCTTACTGTAGCAACGGCAAACCAATCTGTGTAGCCCTGTAAAGCCTTGGCAACAATTTTGTAATCATGCCCATAGGCATTGGCTTTAATCACACTCATCTGCAATACCTCCTGGCCCAAATGCGACTTCAATACACCGGCATTATGCCGTAATCTGTCCTCGAAAATTCTAAGTTCAGAGCAATGATAATCAGGCGTCATTCTGTTTGCTTTGATGTTGTTGAACCAGCCAAAATTGCATTTCGTGAGCATCACATAAACCTGCAACTCTGCCATGTTTTATAGCAGGAACAAATTCAGCAGAAAATTCATCAATATCCATGTAGGTTTCCGGATTATCCAGGTCAATGTAATCACCAATTTCAGGAACTTGTATTGCATCCCGCCATTTCTCACGTTCTTCTATCCGTAGTAATTTTCCTAAAACTACCTGCTGCAATTTTGCATCTTCGGCAACCGGAAATACACAACGAGCCGGGTAATCATCTCCAAAAACTAAAATATCCTCAATTACATCCTCCAGATCATCGATATCCTCAAAATCAAAAACCAAATCAGCAACGCTTGGTTCATAGAGTAATTCTTTGCGTCCGCTCCAGGCTGTGTACAACAGATAAGCCGCTAGCAAGCCCAACCATAATGCTATGGTTTGATATTTTAACAGTAGCAAAATTGCCGTAGCTACTATCAATCCAATAATTACCACAACTGAAACTTTCAGCGTTTGCTCAGAGGCTTTGAAAAACAGAACGTGCTTACGCCAGAGTAAGGCTCTCAAGGCTCTGCCCCCATCCAAAGGAAATACGGGCAGGAGATTAAAAACCCCAAGTAGTAAGTTCATGTAGAATACGTATTGCAGAATCAGATAAATTTCATCGAAACCCACGGGTAAACTTCGGGCTGCTGCCAGACTTGCGAATGCAAAAAGAATTGACGCAACCGGCCCGGCTAGTGAGATTGCCAATTCCTGACGAGGCATCACAGGCCGGCGGCGAAGTTCTGCCATCCCGCCAAATAAAAACAAATGGATACGCTCTAGCGGCAATCGCATTCGTTTGGCCATCAGAGCATGACCTACTTCATGGATAAATATGGAAATAGTGAGAAATAGCGCCGAGGCGATTCCCATCAACCAATAAATTGACTCTGACGGCAAATAAATCAGTTCGGGGAAATAGCGCTGACTTAACAACCACGCCATTAATACAATTACTAATGGTAATAATGGATCTACAGTTATCGGGAAAGCGGAAAAACTGTACTGACGTCTGGTTTTTATGTCAACCAGATTTTTGGTCACACTACCGCACCTTCTAATACCCGAACGATTCCGTTTGTGGCATCCATTTCGGCATCTGCACCCAATGGGATGGTTAAAATATCAGGAACGTGACCGGTGGCAAATCCCATAAAACAGGGTTTTCCGAGAGGTTCAAATCTATCGCGTAAAACAGACATCAAATCGAGAGTATCATTTCGGTCTCTGATTACAGAAACATCCCCGATAGCAAATCCGGCTGCCTGCTGTAATTTTCGAGCCAACCATAAATGCGTAAGCATACGGTCAATGCGATACGGACTTTCGTTTACATCTTCGAAAAACAGAATTTTATCGCGCGTATCTATCTCCCACTCCGTGCCCAGTGTTTGAACCATGAGAGATAAATTCCCTCCGGTGAGCCTACCTCTTGCAGAACCGTTCACAATGGTTGTAATTGGTAACCTAGCACCGCTTCTTCGGAATGGCGGATGTAAATTTCCAGCGGGACGAGTACTCATCAACATATTCCGGTAATTTTCGCGGGTGTAATGCGTCCAGTCATGAAAAGCGTTGGGGCCATAAAACGTAATAATATTACTATGCTGATATATGGCTAAAATCAGCGATGTATTATCCGAAAACCCGATAAATGCTTTGGGATTTCTGGCAATCAGGTCAAAATCAACCATGGGTAGAAGTCGGGAAGAACCATAACCGCCACGTACCGGCATAACCGCTTTTATCGCAGGATTTTCGAATGCATCGTGCAAATCAGTAACACGCTCGGTATCTCTTCCACCCAAATAGCCCCAACGCGCGCCTAAATTTGCACCGGGAACCGGCGTCAAACCCATCATTCTAACAGAAGTGATAGCGGTTTCGATGTCGTTATCAGAAATAACACTGCCTGCCGGAGATACTATTGCAACACGGTCACCAAAGTTTAAGACTGATGGTTTTTGTGGGATGCGCACAGGCATAGTGTCACGGGCTTTTGCGCCCCCGGCCATTAACAGGCCACCACTAAATGCCATTTTTTTTAGAAATCCCCTACGTTTCATGTGTTAAAAAAGTGAATTATCAGTATCAGCGGAATCAGAACATAATAAAAAACGATTCTGACTGCATTTTAATCTTAGAAAGCACTGAAAATATCGTAATTAAATTACGATAGCCATTTTTTCTTCTTAAGATATTTTAAAACTACTTTGGCAGCATTATGGCCTGCTGCTGCAAAAACACCCCCTCCCGGATGACAAGAAGCACTAGATAGAAATAAATTCTTCACAGGTGTCTCATATTTGCTCATTTCCGGCGTAGGACGAAACATGAACATTTGGTCGAAGGTCATTTCAACGTGCATTACATTACCGTTTATTAGACCGTGCTTGCGCTCGATATCAAGCGGCGTTTGAATATACCAGTCGAT
>SKIC01000071.1 GCA_007116685.1 Balneolales bacterium | reverse complement strand
CGTATATCTTCAGGATATTTTGGAAAGTATTAACCATATCCAAAGCTTTATTAAAGGTGTTTCTGAAGATGAATTTTATAATAATGTTGAAAAGCAAGATGCCGTTTTGCGGCGCCTTGAAATTATTGGAGAAGCAGTAAAGCACCTACCTGATGAAATTAGAAATAAGCATCCGGATGTTCCTTGGCGACAGATTGCTGGCATGAGAGATATAATCATTCACGAATACTTTGGTGTTACGCTCGGGATGATTTGGGTGGTGGTAAAAGAAGATATTGTAGATCTCAAGGCAAAAATTGAAGAAATAGTCGATTCAATCTGATGCTGGTTTTTAATCTGCTACTTTATCTCCGCAGGTTTGGCTACACACCTCAACTCCTACAATTAGGGTTACAGAAGCGCCAAAAATAGGAAATAAGGGTAAATAAGAAAATTCAATTCGGTAAGAGATGAAATTCTAAGTCATGAAAAACTAATCGTTGAGATCTGATATCTGATTCGGTATGTTATAAATACACAAAAAGTCTTTTAAAGTACTTATATGGATATTTCAATTTCTAAAGACATAGAACCTCTTTCTGAGTTTCGCAAAAAATCGGCGGACTTTGTTAAACGCCTAAAAAAGGATAAGCAACCAATTATTCTTACTCAGCATGGTAAAAGTGCTGCTGTTTTAATGGATGTAACTGAGTTTGAGCGTTTTACAAAAAAAATGGAGATGCTTGAAGACTTACTTGAAGCCAAACAACAAGTAGATCAAGGCAAAACGTATACGATGACAGAAGCCAAAGAAAGAATCGAGAAGCACCTCTCTAAATGGAAATAATTTTTACGGGTCAATTTCTTGGTCGTGTAGAAGAGAGCATTGATTACATTGCCATTGATAATGTTCCAGCTGCAATAAAATGGGCGCAAGGAGTGTTTGAGCAGTGCCAAAAATTATCTGAGCAACCTGAGGCGGGTAGGATTGTGCCTGAATTCAGACGACCTGAAATCAGAGAAATTATCCATGGAAATTATCGACTGGTTTATGAGTTGAAAACTAATCAACTTGATATGTTGACGATCTGGCATACCAGACAAATGTTATCAGAAGATTCAGACATGATTGGGTAATCAGCTGCAAATAAATAGATAAGAGAACGGGTTTCTAAAATCGATAAATCTAAATCAAGATTTTGAATCCCAAGTCAATTTTAAAGCTAAAGTTTTATCTGCTTTCGCTTTCTTCTACTGTACGGTTCATCTCTCTCAGTAATTCGAAATAGCGCTCAATTAAACGCTGATAATCTTCCGTAAATCTTGTTTGATTAGGATCTTGAAGGCCGCTTCGAATCCGCTGCTCAAGTTCTTCCATCGTTAATTCCGGTGCTCTTGAGATATCAAAATCATCCGGTGTAGTTCCTTCCCGGCGATCATCTTCCTCTTCACGTTCTTGCAGGCTTTTTTCTGCTTCCAACATACGTGATAGTATATTTTGTTGACGCCGAACCATTAATGGATCTGTTGCGCCACCACGCAAATCATTGATGGCGTCTTCCATTTCTTCTGCCAATCTTTCTAATTCACTCAGTACACTATCTCCGGATTCAAAGGCTCCGCTACGTTGAATGTTTCTGAGTTGCTCCCGGATTTGATTTTGTTGCCGCGCCAATTGGTCAAGTCGTTCAATATTATCCTGGGTCAAGCGTTCGCCGGCCATATCGTTAATCATGTCTTGAATCTGCTGATTTAATTGCTGCTGCTGCCCACTCATATCCTGCATTTGTTGCATCATTTGCTGAGCTGACATTCCACCGCAGCTTCCGTCTCCACCTTGTTGCTGCTGTAATTGATCGATTAAATCGGCTAACATTGTTCCTATTTCATTCAAGCCTGCCATTGAGAATCTGGCTGCTACCGTGGAGTTGTTTCGCTGTCTTTCGCGCATGTTATTTACGCCTCTGTCCATTTGGCGTTCAACTTCAGCCTGACGGGTGAGAATTCTGCTTGTAAACTGAGGTATTTCTCTGGAAACCTGATTGAGTGTATCTATCACGGCACCAAAATTGACATAGATATTGCGCTGGCGTCTTGCTAAATCAACAAATGCAGCACTTTGATCACGTAAACCTGAGGTTTGAATCAAAATATCTTCCTGTTCTTCTGATAACTGAATTACAGACTGCAGAATATTTTTTAGAGCCAAAATATTAACTGTTACCTGATCCTGATTCATTTGCTCTCGGGATGCCTGAATCATGCTCGACATTTCCTGCATTTTCTCCCGAATCTGCTGTTGCTGCTGTTGGATTTGCTCGTTTTGGCCACCTTGCTCCATTTGCTCAATGTTATCGCCAATTTCGGATTGCGCATCCTGAATCATATCCTGAAGTTGTTGATTCAATTCCTCCATTCGCTCTTGCTGCCGCCGCGGACTATTTTCAGGTAATTCGTCTAGTTTTTTTGCAAGGTCTTCAAGTTCCTGTTGGATTTGCTTTTGCTGCTCAATTTCTTGTTCCCCATAAGATTCAGCATTCTGAAGCATTTCCTCACGCTTCTCAAGTTCATCAAGCAGGCGAGAGGCTTTATCCAAATCACTGTTCAATTTCAACTGCTTGAAAAGCTCAACAGTACGCTCCAGTCTTTCACGATATCGTTCTTCGTTGAACTCAAGATTGTCGAGCGCTTCACGTAATTGTTGTTGAGACATATTCTCGAGATTTTCCCGCATTTCTTCCAGCATACGCATAATGTCGGGGTCATCAATTTCTTCCATCAATCGCTGAAGTTCTTTGTAACGCTCCATAGTCTCTTCAGAAAGACCGGAATCTTGCTCCATTTCGCGCTGTAATTCTTCGAATTGTTCCTGAAGCTTTTGAACTTGTTCTTCGAGGTCACTTCGCTGCTCTTCTATATCTTCAATGGTCTGAGATTGCTCCCATCTCTCATTTGGAGTATCTCGCACTTGATTTCTCAATCGCTCATATGTTTCCTGCATTCTGGCCATACGGTCCTGAGCATCATCCATATTTCGGGCAATTTCCTGCTCTCGTTCATCCTGCTCAAACAGATAATCAGCCAAAGATTGTATTCTGATAATTTGTCGCTCGGAGGTACCGGTTTTGAATCCACTTACAGCATCATTATCTGTGGCTTCAATCCAATAGGTAAGTTCATCCATAGAGGATAAGTTGAGTGGTCTCAAATACCAGGTATATCTGAAAATTCCGGTTCTTTCGCGAGGCGTGCGTAAATTTATAGTGCCGGTTTGTGGCGTTTCTGTGAAGGCTTTTAGAAGTTCGTAGCGTAGGCGGACAGAAGTAAATCCAAAATCATCTTCAAGATCGTATGTGATTTGAACAGAATCGATATTCATCCCACTCATTTCACGCTCGGGTTGCAAAATCCTGACGAATGGAACGTGATCTTCCAGTGTAGCAATTCGGAATGTAAAGGGATTTCGATTTAGCAGGCTGTAATTATCAAGGAGAGTAAAGGTGAGCGAATCTGCTTGCATAACCGTGAATGAAGTTTCCCAAATGCGGTCAGATTGATTAAATGTTAAACTATCATCAGAGCGATGTCGAATGGCTATTACATCATCAAGTTTTTTATTCACTGTTCCTTTTATGGTGATTTCGGAACCCTTATACGCTTCAATTCTGCTGAAAGGATATGTGGAGGTAGTAGACTCTAATCTCGTGTATTCCGGAGGAGAGACTTCCACGAGTAATTCCTGAAACCTTGGAATCAATTGCACTTGTATGTCATAAGATGGCGTGCGAAACTCATCCATGTGCAAGTAGTAGGTGAGATTGTTGAACAATTCTATGCCATCGGAAACCCAGGTATTATCATCGGAGAGTCGCATTCTTCGGGTTCTGTAATCCGATTCAATATCGGTTTTTAAAGCAAGACTAACCTGACCAGGCATTTGTGAGCCTTCAAATTGTACTTCTACTCGAAAAGTGGCGCCTTGTTCTTTCGTCTCGTTGCCGGGCGTGATGGTATACGTAAATGGATTTGGGCGATCAAAATCTTGCCAAAAAGCGAGAAGTCTTTGTGAACTGCCATCGGTAGCAAATAATGAAACCAGGAAAATCAGCAATCCACCCAAAAAACTGCCTGAACTTAGTTTTAGCCAATCGGTAGTAGAGTGCTTTTGCAGGTAGGAGGATAAAGAACCCGAAACCTTTTTTTCATCCAGGTGGGATAGGTTTTGAGCGATTGCTTTTTCTGTAAAAGCAGTAGTCTGATTTCTTGGGTTTTCGTACAAATCGAGAGCATCACGCAAAGATTTGAGGTTTTGATCATTACAAAACGCTTTGTAAAAATCTGAGCTACTACCGGTCTGTAATTTCTGCCTGAGTTGAATAAAAATTCCAGCCGAACCTCCGATAAGAATAGCCCAAAGAATGATTTTTGCGAGAGGCTCCAGAAAAAAGCGATGTTCAATCAGTGAGAAAATCCCCCACGAGCCAATCAAAAAGGCAACTACAGCCAGAACAGGAATAAGTGTGGCGCGCTTAGATACTTTTCGATGCGCCTCATGAATGAGTGTTCTGTAGGTTTCGATAAGTTTGTTCGAGGATGAATTCACAATAAACTTTGTGGGTAGAAAAAGATGTTAGAGTGTAATAACGATAGTATTCTTACTTATTGTAAGAATCTGAAAATAGAGCCGGTTAATCTTCAAGGTCAAATAATCTGAGCGACTCACCCATAGTAGGTTTGCCTTTGTGTTCTTTCATGGTAACAAGCTCATGCTCGGCATCGTGCTGTAAATAGAAATACCAATTCCCATCAATAGCTTTTTGCGCTATTTCTTCTTTTTCCAATAGGGTGGTAGCAGGGTACATATCGTATCCCATTACCCATGGGATAGGAATGTGCGCATAAGTAGGGTACAGGTCTGCAGCAAAAACGATTGTTTGACCCGCAGCTTTAATAACCGGAAGCTGCTGACCCAAGGTGTGGCCACTTACCACAATATTAGTGAGTCCGGGTTCAAACTCGTAGCCTTCTTCAATCAAGTTCAGGTTTCTTGAACTGTCAATCGGTTCCAGGTTTTCGGGTAAAAAACTGGCTTTTTCGCGTGCATTTGGATTATTAGCCGTTTCCCATTGTTGCTTTGTTATCCAAAGTTCTGCATCAGGAAAATTGATAACAGCTTTTCCTTCTTCATTAAAAGAGGAAATTTCCCCACAATGGTCGAAATGTAAATGAGTAAAAATAATGTCAGTAATGTCTGATCGAGAGAAACCGTGATGGGCTAATGAAGTATCCAAATCACCTTTTTCAAACTGTATACCGTAAATCTCAGACATTTTATCGTTGAATTTGTCGCCTATTCCAAGATCCACAATATATAGACGTCCGGTTTTTCTGGAACGGATGAGCAGACTCTTGAGAGCCATGTGGATGCAATTATTTTCATCTGCCG
Source organism: Balneolales bacterium (assembly GCA_007116685.1). Classification (GTDB taxonomy): domain Bacteria; phylum Bacteroidota; class Rhodothermia; order Balneolales; family Natronogracilivirgulaceae; genus SKIC01. The sequence goes on along the minus strand of SKIC01000071.1, from coordinate 9,318 downwards.
GAATTTTACGTTCCCACAGAGATTTCGGAACCACACCAAACATGGCACCGCCATCTAATTTAAATCGTCCGTTTTCAATAGTATAAAGTTCAAAGTCACCTAAAGTGACGCTGCTTAAATCCAAACTCATAGGTAAAAAATAATGCTATAATTGCGTGAGAATTTCTTCAAGTAAACGCTTGGTCTGCCTGAGATCTTTTTCAACTGCAACCGGAATTTTTTCTGAATCGTTTTGCTCTTTATTCTGCATGCGGAGAGCCTTTTTTGCTCCGGCGGTACTGTATTTTTTCTCAATAATTAATTCTCTGAGCTGTAAAACTGTTTCAATATCTTTCTCAGTGTAGATACGCTTACCCGCCCGGTTTTTTTGAGGATTCAGACTGTCAAAAACGGTTTCCCAATATCTCAGAACGTGCGCCTCTACGTCTGTCAATTTTGACAATTCACCAATGCTGTAGTACAACTTTTTCATAACTATCTTTACTTACGCAAATAATGTAATTTATGACTGCTAATTGATAAACAGTATAAGAGAATTAAGCAAAAAGAACATTGCCTTCACCAAATATTACAGATCCGGAAATCAGTATTGTTGTCCCTCTCTATAATGAGGATGAATCCATAGGAGAGCTGTTCCTCCAAATTCAACAAGAATTGGAGAAAAACACCACTTTTGAAGTGATTTTTGTGGATGACGGATCAACGGATAAGTCTTGGGAGATTATCCAATCCATGCGTGAAAATCATGGCAGCTTGGTAAAGGGGATACGATTCAGACGGAATTACGGGAAATCCCAGGCTTTGCAAAAAGGCTTTGAACGTGCCGAAGGCGCTTATATCGTAACCATGGATGCTGACCTACAAGACAATCCGACCGAAATTTTACCCATGGTTGATATGCTTAAAGATGGATTGGATTTGGTGAGCGGCTGGAAACAGAAGCGACATGACCCCATCAGCAAAACTTTGCCGTCCCTATTTTTCAATTTTGTGACCAGAAAAGCCACTGGCATAAAACTCAACGATTTTAATTGTGGCTTAAAAGCATATCGGAAAGAAGTAATTCGGGATATAAAACTCTATGGCGAATTGCATCGCTATATTCCTTACGTAGCTTATCAGCAGGGATATGCAAACATAGGCGAGAAGGTTGTGGAACACAGAGCCAGGAAATACGGAACCTCAAAATTTGGCTTTTCACGATTTATAAAAGGTTTTCTGGATTTGATGACCTTGCTTTTCTTATTTCACTACATGCGTAGACCGATGCACTTTTTCGGTACTGCCGGCACATTGTTTTTGGGCGCCGGTACTTTAATTACGGCTTATCTTGTAGTGATGCGGATTTTCTATGAGCAATATTTATCCGACCGGCCATTACTATTGTTTGGTATTCTTTTGATGGTACTCGGAGTACAATTTTTCTCGATTGGATTTTTGGGGGAATTGGTGAATAAGAACCGAATCGACAATAACGAAGCAGATATAAATATAAAAGATATCATCTCCTGATTACTTATGAGCCGAATTGCTTACGACCCCACCAAAGACAAATTAGCTGCTATCGCCAAAAACACGAAGGTTTTTCGTCCGATTTTATACTTCTTGCTGGATATGTTCTTTTTGCGTAGCTGGCATGTCAGGCGACAGTTGAGGAAAATCAGTAAAAATAAATCGGTGCTAAATATTTTAGATGCAGGCTCCGGTTTTGGGCAATACGATCGGCATTTATTAAAAATTTTCCCAAAGTCTGTTATCAAAGCCGTTGATGTGAAAAAAGACTACTTGCAGGACTGTGAGAAATATTATGACAAAAAGATTCGTGCCGGGCGTATTTCATTCTCAGAAGCTGACCTCACTACTTATGAGGAAGAGCCCAAATACGACCTGGTTTTATGTGTGGATGTTCTTGAACACATCGAAGAAGATGTGAAAGTGATGAGAAATATGCACGATGTAATGACTAATGGTGGCTATTTCATAATGCATTCGCCATCCCATTTAGCAGAAGACGATGCCGAAGGCGATGAGTTTTTTGTAGATGAACATGCCCGCGCGGGATACAGCAAAGAAGAACTATCCGAAAAATTCGAAAAAGCGGGTTTGAAGCCATCATACATAGCTTACACTTATGGTAAATATGGTCACACAGCCTGGGTGATGCTCATAAAACACCCCATGCTCTGGCTAACTAAATTTGGCTTCAAAGCAATGATTATTTTACCATTCTACTATCTCATCACACTACTGCCGGGCTTACTACTAATGCGCCTCGACCTCTACAAAAAAACAGACAGCCCCGGAACCGGAATTATTGGAATTGGCACTAAGGGCTGAGTTTAGGTGATAGGTGATAGGGATTTGTTGAAGGTCGAACGTTGAACGTTGAATGGATATGGAGATGAGGTTAGAGTTTTACCAAAGGGATGTGCCAAAGGCATCCCCACAGGGCCTTCGGCAAGGGGTTAGGTTTTAGGTTGAATACAGAACACATTTGCAACGGGTTGGTTGGCGGAAAACTCATAGCGAAAAAATGATTTGATAGTGAAGTTGGAAATTGTTTTCAAATCATTTCATTGGCTACAATCCAAGCTCCGGAGGAGCGGAATATTGGTAGCCCGTGGTTGAGCGCAGCGATACCCCGGGGTTAAAAAGCCCATCACCCCAAAATGCGCCGGCAAAAACATAAATCGGAGATTGAGACAGAATCCGGCGCGAAATAAAATCATTTAATTTGAAAGGAGGCAAGTTCTGCCCCACAAAAAAAGCTCCTCTCAGAAGAAAGGAGCTTTAGAATTTTGAGATGCTGCTTCAATAATTCAACATAGAAACACCATAATAATCTTAAATATTATCGGATAGAAAGAGCAATACCGGCATTAATTGAAGAGTATTCAGCCATAGTATATTCGCCCATAATTTTCAATGGACCAAGGCTGAAGTGTAAACCAACCAAAGCACGAACTGAGTTTTTACCATCAATTGAAACGTCAATAGGTCCATCAATCGCATCTAATCTGTTACGCTCCGGATTGTCTGCTGTTGGATCCGGTACAAGAATAGGGTACATACCAGGAGTTCCAACATTAAATGTAGAACTTTCGATACCTAAACCGGCATAAACACCAATGAAAGGCAAATTACGACCAACAATCGCATTTAAGTTCCATGCTGTAGCGTCAATCCCGACTTTTTGACCATCCCAGGTAGATGCAGGGAATTGGTTAATACTTTCCTGAGTAGTGTTTTCATTTACAGATGGTTGTACATCAAAGCCTGCTGATAGATCGAATGTTGACCAGCTACCTTGAAGAGCGATAGATACAGGAAGCAAACCACCACCTGGAATCCATTGGTTTAAACCATGTTTTACATTAACACCGAACAAACTGAGTTCTGGCAAATCGCCGGCTTCAAAAGCTGGTACATATCGAATACCAATCTCTGTGTCCTTAATAAGCCCGACATTAAGCTGAACCATTGCTGTAGGAATCATGCCAAAATCGATACCATCAGGCATGCTAACATTTTCCACCAGGGCATATTCAATTTGTTGGCCGTTCACAGTAGTTCTAGCCATGATGTCAATGCTTGCATTACTATTTGGTCCTGCAAAAGTACTGGTAATGGTATTACCGGGAGTCAATCTCACGTTATCAGATAAACCCAAATCTGCTAAATCAAAAAGTAAATCCGCATCCGGTACTATGGCAAAACCCGCACGTACTGCCAAACTAAAACCAAGTGTACGGTGTGGTCTTCCCTGGAAATTCCAACCGGTGTTCATACCAGCACCAAAGCTATTACCGAGTGGATCAAGATATTCCTTCATAATTAAGTTAGCGTCAGCTGCACTACTTCGTAGAATAGCACCAGCATCTCCTAACTGCGCTTGAGCAATGGGAGCCAGTCCTAAGCTCATAATAGCTGCACCAGCTGCAACAGCAGAAAAGTTTCTGATTTTTGTAAAAATTCGATTCATGCAATCCTCCAAAAATGATTGTTTCTTAAAGTTAGAAAATAGGGTAAGCCTAAGAATATTACACAATGTAAATTTCAGTATGTAAAAAATGTTCCCGTTTAAAAATCAGACCGTATCAAGCATGTTCAGATAAGATTTGAAACGTCGCTCAGAAATCTCTTCATTTTCAACGGCTTCTTTAACAGCGCATCCCGGCTCATGATGATGCGTGCAGTTATAAAACTTGCAATTACCTAGTACTGTGCTGATTTCAGGAAAGAAATGCCCGATTTCCTCCGCTTTAAAACCCACCAGTCCAAATTCCCGAATTCCGGGCGTATCAACGATATATCCACCAAACGACAATCGAAATAACTCTGCATAGGTGGTAGTGTGTTTACCTTTATTTGAAAAAGTCGAAATTTCGCCCGTTTTCTGGCTGATATCAGGATCCAGAGCATTTAACAAACTGGATTTTCCAACTCCAGATGGTCCAATGAAAACAGAAGTAGCGTCTTTTAGCAGCGTTTTGATTGAAGCCTGGAATTCAGAATCATCTATAGAACCTGTTATAATAGGATACCCAAGTTTTTCATACAGGTCTTTAAGTTCCTGCACTTTATCAAGGTCTTTAGTTTTTGCCAAATCCATTTTGTTAATCAGAATAACCGGATTTACATCATAAGCTTCACATGCAACCAGAAACCGGTCTATAAATCCTTCCTTTAAAGCGGGCTGACGCACAGATTGAACTGCGATTCCATAATCAACATTAGCTGCTAGAATTTGTATGCCACGTCTGCCGTGAGTGGCTTGGCGCAAAATGGCATTTTTGCGTTCTTTAACTTCAAAGATGCTTCCCGTACCATCTTCATTTATTTCGAATTCAACAAAATCTCCAACAGCAACAGGATTCGTAACAGGAATTGAGTTTTCATCCAATAGCCGCATTTTTCCCCGAAGGCGGCAGGTTATTTGTTCTTCGCCATAGCGAACCAAATACCAGCTACCTGTAGATTTTTCAACTCTTCCTGTATGTTGCACGAATTATATTTGTAGGTGGAGATTACAGTTTTTTGCTTCCCGTAAAATTCAATGAATTTTAATTGCAAGACAACGGAAAATTATCAATTTTATCGGATTGTACTAAGAATTAAATATCTGTTGGAAAAATCGCCATTTAGGCTATTTCTGAAGAAAAGTATCGATTAAATACATGTCTCAAACCCCGTCAAAACACGAACCAGCTAAAGAAAAATCGGCGAACAGCAAAGAAGATTTGTTGCTCATCGGTAAGGCTTTAGATGGCGAATCTTCTGCTTATAAAGAGCTGGTGAGTAAATACGAGCGGGCCATGTATTTTCATATTCTGAAATTGGTGAGAAACCGTGATATCATCGAAGACTTAATTCAGGAAGTATTTATGAAAGCCTTTGATAATCTCAATTCCTACAACCCAGAGTATGCTTTTTCTACTTGGCTTTATCGAATTGCGACTAACCACAGTATTGATTACCTCCGCAAAAAGAAATTGCAAACCTATTCCATAGATCAACCGGTAGATGGAAAAGATGGGGAGATACACATCGAATTGCCGGATCAGGATTCTGAGACTGATTTATACGTTATCCGAAAACAGCGTCATAATATCATCAGAGATGCGATTGAAAACTTGCCTGATAAGTACAAGCAAGTGATTACCATGCGGCACGTGGAAGAGAAAAGTTATCAGGAGATATCTGATTTACTTGACTTACCACTAGGTACCGTAAAAGCACATTTATTTCGCGCCCGTGAATTGCTATATAAAGAGCTGAAAAATAAGCGCCACATGTTTTAAGGAACCGGGTATCCTGATTTTTTTAAACCTCTCAGAATTGCTTTACCCGCTAACCATGCGATAGTTTGATTTCTTAGATCTTCCGGCATTTTATTTAGTAAAGCTTCGGGAAGTTTTTTGGGAGGCAGCGAAAGTAATCTTCGTAACTTTTTGCCCTCGGTAGTATTACTGAGAATTATATTCATCCTGAATAAATCGTGGTGCTCAGGATGTTTCTTTAGAATATAGGGCAGATTAATTTCTCCGAATTCTTCCATCTGTTGAATAGCAAATGCCAAACTTTTATCCATCTCAGATTCAGAAAAAGCGAGTTCATTATATCGAAGCTTAATATTCACTTCTTTTTTCAGTCGAATAGCAAATTCCGTATCGCCGCCTCCGTACGTTTTCATTGTGGCATCTTGGCCGGCTAGTTGTTTGAATATTGCAGTAGGTAAACCGGAATTTCCAGTGACAAAATTAATGTAAGGAAGGGTATCACCATGAGCATACCTTCCTGCACCGCGTGTTTCTAAATAAGAAGCCCAAAGGTTGGTGTCTCTGTTTATATAAGATACTTTCCCAACCGAAACGGTATTGCCATCAGCAATCAAAGATAGATGATTGCTCAAAAAATGGCGATCTACCCACATATCAGAATCCAGAAAAACTAGGAATTTGGCAGCCAGATAGGGAAGAGCCAGGTTTCTTGTGGCATTTCGCCCTTTGTTCTCTTCATTAGGATGTTGCAGAACTTTGTGTTCGAATGAAAAACTAGATTCTTGCAACCATTTGAGCGTTTCATCAGTGGAGCCATCCACACACACTAATATTCTGAAATTTTGAAAAGATTGATTTTTGAAACTGTGCAAACATCGCTTCAGATTTTCAAAATTATTGTAGGTAGGGATTATGACATCAATTTTACCTGACATATCAGATTATATTAGTGAGCGATAGATTTGCGAGAGTTTTTTTCCTTGCCGCTTAGCATTAAAATTTTCTTCTATATGCTTTCGGGATGCCTGGAGCATTTGCTGCACTTTCTCAGGATGCTCAACAAACCAGCGAATATGCTCTGCTAATGTATCACTATCGCGTTCTGGTGCCAATAAACCTGTTTCATTGTGTATAACAACATTTGGGATATCACAATGATCCGTTGAAATAACAAACAAGCCGGAAGCACATGCCTCGGTGATTCCTAAAGGTGAGCCGCCTTCAGAATCGCCATCAGAAGCAGTTACCGATGGCGACAAAAATATGTGATGCTCTAACATCTGCTTTTGTAACTCCTGGTAGGAGACAAATCCGGAAAAAGTAACCTTATCTCCCAATTTGCCAGCTAGTGCCTGAATTTTTTGTTCTTCGGCCTGACTATTTCTGTCCTTGCTTGCGCCTCCAATAATGGTAACCTCCATCGGGATTTCCATACATTTAATCAGAGCTTCCAATGCGTAGGGAATTCCTTTCTTTTCTCTGAAAGATGCGGCAATTAAAACTCGCAATGGTTCATTCGGACTGGAAGTGAATGGCTGAAATGGAATTTTTTCCACTTCAACGCCCAAATGCTGAATTACGGCTTTTTTAGACGGACACCCAAGAGCAATTAAACTCTCTCGCATGAATGGACCTTCTGCCAGAACCAAATCAACGTTTTCAAAGAGAGTCGCATATCGTGAATACCATTTAGAATTATTTTGAGGCAAATAATTCACATCGGCACCATAGAAGGTTACGACATGGCGTGCGTTTTCCTTTTTTACTGCAAACATATTTTCCCACCCGGTATGCCCAAAATGAGAATGCACTATCGTAACATCTTCCTCGCGGATTGCATGAAGGAGCGGAAAATTCCACTTTCCTAAGCCACTTTTGCGAATAATCTTATTGATTAAAACAGAATGATTTTCATTCAGGCATATAAGTTTTGATACAGGAAATGCTTTTTCATTTTCGCTTACATCACAGAACACGACTGAAGATATATCTTCGTCGAGGTTTTTAATTTGATTATGCAGCCAATTCATAGTAATTGGCAACCAATGGGAATAGGAATGTAATACTGATATCTGATTCATCATTTAAATAAGGTTAGGCCTCGATAAAGTAAAGAGCGCTTCTGAATAACCGGACAGGGAAGAATATTGGTCGCAAAGCGTTCTTTAAATTTGTCCACTCCGCTGTTTCCACCACTTGGGTTGAAATCGAACCATTGCAGTCCCTCTTTTTTATAGTGATGAATCAAATGATAATAGAAAAATTCGTAAGGTTTTAAAGGCAAAGCCTCTGTTTTTGCCAAGGCCAACCAACTAACAACATGGGTTTTTGATTTCAGTAGAGGTCCGGCACAAACTAAGTCATCATCCAGCCAAACTCCCCAGAAATCGCACTCTTTTATAGAGAACATCTCGAAAAATAAATCATCACTATATCTGTGTACTGATTTTCCGTCGGATTGCCAACGCGTGATGGCATCATTATAAATTGCCAGATAGTGATTAATATCGTCTTCTTGTAGAGGGGAGAGTCGCAAACCTTTGCGCTTCCCAGCCCTGGCTTTTGTGGCAATTTTCTTTTTTGTGAATTGACTCTCTATGTCTCCCGAAGGCAATGTTAAATCAACAGCATAGGTGAAATCCTCTAAAGAACTATGTTGCCGTTCTGTAAGATCAGTAGGAGAAAATGGGTTTATCCGCCAGAAAAGTGTCGGGTATTTTGTAATTAAGTACTTTTCAGCAGCCCGGAAGTGTGATTTTTCGAGTGAATCAGAAGAAATGATTCCCCCATATCCATGCTGTACTGATGATTCATGCACATTAATTAGACCCTTACCGAAGCTCTTTTTTGTGAGAATGAAAACTCCGGTTTTGTCATCATTAAAGGTGATTAATTGGCAATCTGCGTTGATTTTCCCTTGATAATAAGAAGACCATAAATCAACCCAGGCAGGGGAGTGAGAAAAACAGGAATAGGAACAGAAATCCCATGCAGATTTCCATTCATCCGTTGTCGCTTGCCTAATATGAGTTACTTTTATCATTGCACACTAAGGTAGTAAATCCTGAAATATCTTTTTGGGTCGGCTCATAATCAGTTTTTACATCAACATCGATAATCCCGGGCGAATTTATGTTTGATTTTGGTTACCTTTCCGTGCAAATCTTAACCGGCACTCAAAATAATCTTTCATGATTTCACCCAAGGTATTTGAACGCATTTCCAGAGACGGTCTCACATACGATGATGTTCTGCTCGTTCCGGCTCATTCCCAAGTTTTGCCACGTGATGTTGACGTTTCTATCAATCTCACCAAAAAGCTGAAATTAAATGTACCTATTGTTAGTGCGGCGATGGATACCGTAAGTGAGTATCGATTAGCCATTGCCTTGGCGAGAGAGGGTGGCATTGCCATGCTTCATAAAAATATGAGTGTGGCTGAACAAGCTGAGCAAGTACGCCTTGTAAAGCGCAGTGAATCCGGGATGATTGTTGACCCTGTTACGCTACATAAGCAAGCGACTGTGGGTGATGCCCG
>SKIC01000319.1 GCA_007116685.1 Balneolales bacterium | reverse complement strand
TTGCAACAGCCTCGAATGGATATGTGTTCGTACATTTCAAGAACCGTATAGATATCATAGCTCAGCATTAAATTCGAGTAGCAAAACAACCCTTCTCAAAGCTATTAAGCCATAGTCCCGGAGGGACGCCACCTTTGTAGTAAGAATACAATAGCCCAAAACAAGAGCTCCGCAGGAGCGAAACGCTAAAACCACCTCGGGCTGTCGGACGCCAGTCCGGCTGTCCGAATACATTTAAAAGATGAGTTCGGTGGGGACAAATCGAGGACGATTTGTTTTTTGCAACCGGCCGTCGAGGACGACGTCCTTCGCCGGGTGAAGATCAGCTCGGCGGGTGCCAAAAGCGGCTGTCCGAATATTCTAATAATTAAACCAATACTCCCAAAACTCACCCAAACAAACGACTAAACCGCTCTTGTACTAAATCGGCATATTTTTCTTTCATTTCTGAAGAGAGGAAGGAATTTTGGATAAGATTTGGCCAAATATTTATACTGGAATGCTCAAATTGGAGTAATAATTTATCAATAATTTTATCAGATAATTTCAATCTCTCTTTCCCATAATAATTGATTAGTTGTTTTCTGGTAAAATTCGATTTCTTACCCTTTAAAGTTAGTGCTAATTCCTCTCTTGCAGCTGATAGAACAATCCAAGTGTTTAAGATATCATAAGCAGGTGATAATGAGATACGGCCATTTTCGTGTATAATCGAAAAGTTTTTGAGATGCATATCTTCATTCCCAATTAAAAAGCTCAGTAATGTTCGGCGGAATAATTTCACTTTTTCAATAGCTGGGAAAGTGCAGTATTCATCTATAAGTTTTGCTACTTTTTCCATGGAGTAGTTGTATTTCGTATCTCTATCCTTAGCAGAGATTTGCGCAAAATCTTCAGTATGAATCTTACCTTTTTTACCCTTTCTGTCAAATCGCCTGATGAAATAAAGCATAGACTGATCTTTTGCATAAATCAATCCATGTAAGGGTACTTCAATTCCTACCGATGTTGCTATTCTCATCGATAAATCTTCATTTTGAGGCACTTCAGGATAATGTAGTATTTCTGGCTTCAGTATATAAATTCCATGACGATCTACAGGGATAAAACATGTTTCTTTTATGCTAAGTTGGGCACTCATTTTTGGTTGAATGCCCTGAATTGACATTTTAGTCATCCTTTTACGCGCTTCTGCTAGTTGCTCAGCTTTATTGTAAGGAAAAGGTTTTAAATCTTTGAGAGCAGGATTAAGCAGATTGAGACCTTTTTTGCTATAAAAGCCATCTTTCAATTCATCGTATGTAATCGGACATCTATTCATCTTCAACCTTACTGATTGTGGCTGCTCCAACAGTATCTTGACCAATAGCAATCAGCTGCCCAAAATAGTCTCGTCTGTCTATTTTTAATGTTCTCATCAATTCTTCAAGGTTTTCACCTTCTGGGAGTAGACCTTCAAAAAAAGCAGGGAATTTATCAAACTCGTAAACTTTGCCTTTTGGCATAGTTACCGATATTACCGCCCCATCATAATTCGGAAAGTATTCAAATACATATTTCTTTCTATACTCGATTTCTTTTAATAAACCGGCAGGCTCATCGTGAAGACATATTTTGGCAACTCGCATTTATTATTACTCCAGTGGGCTTTTAAATTCTATTTTGATATTCAATGCATCTAATACTTTTTTAATAGTATCAAGCCTGACGGTCTCCTTTCCATGTTCAATGTCGAAGATTACAGTTTTTCCTACACCAGAAATGTCTGCCAACTCTTTTTGAGAAAGCCCACTAAGTTTTCTGTGCTGCTTAACAATTTTCTGAAGTTTATCCATAAAATATACTGTTATAGCGGTGATAAATGTTATTATGAATTAATAATAGGTAAGTTGAGAATATAAAACAACTAAAAATACCGCTATCACAGTAAAAAAAGAGTTATAATGGCTTTGTTATCTCAATTGTAAAGATAATAAAGAAATAATTACTGCTATAGTGGTATTTTTTGTGCGGGTTTTGTCTAATGGATAAAAACCGAAAAGAAATGAATAAATCGGGCTGTCGGACGCCAGTCCGGCTGTCTGAATATCATTAAAAAGCAACATCCCCCAAACCCAAAGCCACACAACCCGCTGCAGTGATCTTCACGCAGCGAAATTATCTTTTGATAAAAGTGTCGCCCCCGCTGGGGCTTTTGGCCTATTCTTTTCCATATTAGTTCTACAAAGGTTATGCTCCTCCGGAGCAGAATGTGTACATGCTCGCAGGCTTGGAGAACTGATTAGATATTTAATCTCAGTATTAAATTCTTATAGCAAAACAATCCATATCTAAGCTATTAAACCAAAGTCCCGGAGGGACTCCACCTTTGTAGCAATAATATAATAGCCCAAAACAAAAACTCCAGAGGAGCGATACGCTGAAGCCACCTCGGGCTGTCGCCACATAAACCGAAGCAACCACCGCAGAAAAATCAAACATCTCGGAATGTCCCAAAAATAGCGCACCAAAAGCGGCTGACCGAAAACATTCAAAAGCAACAGCCCGCGCACCCAAAATCACAATCCCCGCTGCAGTGATCCTCACGCAGCGAAACCATACCGAGTCTTTCCCTGTGCGCCGTGGCGTAGAATCGGGCGTCTTGGCGTAGACTCGTGCTCCAAGTTTATGCTTCAAGCGTCAAGATAACGCAGAATAGTCCGCCGGGTGAAGATCACCTCGGCGGATTATAATCTCATCACTTCAAAAACCGAAAGCGCAGGTGCAAATCGTCGGCTCTTACTAAAAATTCGCCGGCTTCGTAAACTCGGTTTCCGTTGCTGTCGGGATACCAGAGTACTTTCTCAGGGCGGATTTCAAACGTTACGGTTTGTGATTCGCCGGGCTCGAGGTGGATTTTTTCGAAATGTTTTAGTTCTCTGACCGGGCGGGAAACCGTACCCATCACGTTAGTCAGATACCACAAAACAGATTCTTTACCAGCCACTTCACCCGTGTTTGTTACGGTAACGGATGCCGAAATTGATTCGCCTTTGCCAAGGCTGTCGGCACTGAGTGTCAAATCACTGTAACTAAACTCTGTGTAGCTTAAACCATCGCCAAACATATACATCATAGTGTTTGGATTAGGCTGTTCAAAGTGATTTTGGTTGTCCGGATGGAAAAAGAATAACTCGCTCGGCTTGTAATTATAATTCAGATAATGTCCCGTATATCGGGGATAGGAGAAGGGCAATTTCCCACTTGGATTAACTGCGCCGCTTAGCACATTCGCTATGGCTTCGCCACCCTCAAATCCGGGCAGACCTGCGTGCACAAGCGTATCGAATGAATCATAAATATCCGTGATGATACGCGGACGCCCCTGGATCAACAATAAAACAACTGGAGTTCCGCTTTCTACCAGTAATTGAACCTCATCCTTTTGAACTCGGGGTAAATTCAAATCTGTGATGTTTCCGATAAACTCAGAATATGGCTCTTCACCACCGGCATAAATAATGACATCGGCTGCTTCAAGCGCTTCTTTTTGAGTCGAATCTAAGTTTTCTAAAGATTCTATGAAATCGATGTTAGCATTTGGGAATTCTTGCTGTAAAGCAGTGTAAACTGTGTGCATATCTTCAGGATAACGCTCCGCATCACCGCCTTGCCAGGCAATAGTCCAACCACCGGCAAGATTACGTTTACTGTTTGCCGAAGGTCCGGTTAGTACAATATGCGAAGGCTGAATCAAGGGCAGTACGTTATTTTCATTTTTGAGAAGTACGATAGATTCCCTGGCGGCATTCAATGCTTTTAAACGGCTTTCTTCTGTACCAATTCTATCTAAACGATCATTTCTGGGGAAGGGATTTTCGAACAAGCCGATTTCAAATTTGAGTCGCAAAATTCTGCGTACGGACTCATCGATGCGTTCTTCGCTGATGCGTCCTTCGTTATAAAGTTCTAACAAAGAAGCATAAAAGCCGAGATGAAGAGGGGTCATACTCATATCAACTCCGGCCTTCACAGCCATGTACGTGGCTTCGGTGAAGTTTTCGGCAACGCGGTGGAAATCAACCAATTTGCCAACTTCATCCCAATCGGTCAGAATTACACCTTCGAAGCCCATTTGGTTTCTGAGTAATTCCGTTAAAATTTTGTTAGATGCATGCGATGGCGTTCCGTTTAATTCGGAAC
>SKIC01000261.1 GCA_007116685.1 Balneolales bacterium | reverse complement strand
ATTCCCGATTTCTACGGAATCCCCAAAAATATCCTCTACAGTATCGGGTGAAAAAGATCTGTGAAGAAAGAAAATACCCCGCCAGATGTTATCAGCGGAGGAAAGATTAAAATCTACACCCACTACTCTGTTAAAGTTATTTCCGGCTAAATTATTGAAATCAGAGCCTTGGCGATTCACAAAAATGAAGGCCAGATTTGATCTGGTAAAAACATCATACTGCGCAGCTGCAACGGTAAAATTCTGTGGTGAAAGATTTAAATCGTCATCAGCGGCTGTTTGCATATTGAGTAAACCAATTCTGAGATTATCAGTTACTTTGCCACTTAATCGAGCACCACCCCAAATGGGTACTTGCTGTCCTTGATACAAACCAATACGTCTTGAAAAAAACGGGCGAATCCTCGAAAAGCCGACTTGTGCAAATAAATCAGCATTTTCCAGGAAAAACTGCCTTTGTTCCGGAAGAAATATGCTGAAACGAGATAAATTGGTTTGCAGTCCATCCACTTGTGTTTGCGCAAAGTCCGGATTAATCGTCACGTCCAAATTCAAACTACCTGTAACGGCAATTTTGGCATCTAATCCGAAATCGTAATTCCATCCGTAAGAAGAAGTTAATCCATAATCACGGCTTAGTCCGGATGTAGCAAAAGGAATTAAAATGATATCTCTGCTGGCCGGCGGTGGTGCCTCATCCCATTTCATTTTTCCCGTAAAACTTAAGGTAGTCAAGCCAAAATTTCTCGGCACAGGACTCCAACTCGATCTTTCGTTGGCCAAAACATCATTTCTGGAAACATTTATATTCCATGAGTCTCTGGTATCATTATAGCGCAAAGTGGAAAACGGAATAGCAATTTCTGCTACCCAATAATCTTCATTGTGAGAGACTTCGGCCTGCCAACGATTATCCCAGTTTTGATCTACTGAGCCACCTCTGGATATTTGACCATCTCTCTGCACTCCGGCAGCGCTAACAGAGAAATGAAAACCATTTTGCTGATCACCAAAGGGATCAATATCTATGGTGATATTATCATTTGCCGACCAGTTAAAATTTCTCTCCAAAGTCTGAATAACTCGTTGCTGTTCTTGAGTATACAACCTTGCTGCTACAAAAAGATAATCATCGTTATAGGTCAGCATCACCTCGGTTCTTGAAGTAGCTAAAACAAAATCTCCGGGAAAATTTTGGTAAAAAGAATCCATAACAGGCAAATTGCTCCAAACCGATTCATCTAAAAGTCCATCAATAATAATTGCTTCGTTTGTTTTCTTGATTTCATAAAAACGAACATTACTCTCTTGAGCCTCAACGTGATAGGTCGAGAAGAAGCAAATTAAAGTAATTAGTAAACTGAGATAAAATCGTGTCACAGAATGGGCGTTGTATTACTAGAGTTCCAGGATTAAACCGGCAAGAATATAGTATGCTTATCTGACCATCACGCTTTAAAAAAGGTAAATGTTTTACACAAACATGATAAAAATTCTGTTATTAGAGTTTGAAGTTTACGATTTTGCTTTCATTCAAAAACCAAATCTTAGATTTTCCGCTCATGAATAAATTATCCACAGTAGCTCATATCGTATTAGGAGCCTTATTTTTAATCTCCGGATTAATAAAAATTGGTGATGTTGGAGCATTCGTTTCCCTTGTTTCAGAATATCCTGTTCCGGGTTTTGCGCAACACTTAGCGATTTTCTTACCACCGGCTGAAGTAATTCTTGGCTTGGCTCTCATTTTCCAATTCAATACGCAAAGGATGGCTTTAGCAAGTGGGGCTTTACTCACATTTTTTACCGTATTCTATGTTTATGGTTATGCTACAGCCGGAATATCAGATTGCGGATGTTTTGGTAATGTTCCTTTTCTGGATGGACATCCCCTTATCGTAATCATCAGAAATGCTGTGTTGATTGGTTTATCGTACGTGGGATGGAAATATGAGCCAAACGCACTATTCGGGAAAAAATCTGAATTTTCCCGGCAAATGATTACGCTAGCCATTGGTATCGTTTTATTCACTCTTGCCGGCGTATCATCAGAAAGACCACTAAGTGCCAACTTTGGCGCTGAGGAAGTTTCCGGAATTACGGCTCCACGTTTAAATATTGAGCCTATCGTAGAAATGGCGGATATGCGTCCGGAAAACACTTATTTATTATATATCTACAGTCCTACTTGTCCGGCTTGCTGGGATACCATGGAAAACGTTAAAGCATATAAAACGTATGGTAAAGTTGATGATATTATTGGAATAACCTCTACCACAGCAGATGTAAACCGCCAATTTGTAGATCTTTTTCAATTGAATTTTGAAACTTACTTAGTAGATAACAATATCATCAGAGGTCTTACAAATTCGTACCCACGCATTTATATCGTGAGAAATAACAGAATTACCGAGCAAATGCCCTACCCGATTGTATCACCTCACAGATACAGAGGATTGTAAAATCAAACTAAAATCAACATTCACCTAAATAGAATTTACTGGATTAATTTTCTTAAGAAGTTATTTTTAATACATTCTATACAACCCGAATCTTATTGGTTTATTAAAATTGCCACTCGCAGCACATATATTCTGGATAATTGGATGGTTATTCGTGGCATTGCCGGTTTTCGCTTCGAATTATCAAAGCATTAACTATGGCGTTGAGCGTGGTTTATCTACGCAGTTTACCAAAGCCGTAACGCAAGATATTGACGGAAATATCTGGATAGCCTCTGATGATGGAATTATATTCTTTAATGGCGATCAAATGCAGATTATCAGAACAAATTTGCAAAGCCGCTACATCAAAGACCTATTCACTCTTCCCGATGGACGTGTTTTAGCTATCACAGATTTGGGAATGTCTGCCCTTTACTTTGAAGACGAGATTCTCGTAATCAATCAGAAAATCAGAGGGGCTAACTTTCAGCAAGACGAGTTTCTCTTTTTCCCTAAAAAGTTTTTTCAACAATCGGATGGCACATTATGGATTTCTGAACCATCCGGAGTTGTTCGTCTTAATGATGAACTTGATGATTTTGAGCGCTTTACTTTTGCTGAGAGATACCATTCCATGGACTACACAAAGTCTTTTCGATTCTTTGAAATGGATGAAAATCTATTTTGCGCTTCTAGAAATGGTCACATTTTTAAATTTAACGAAGCTACTCAGGAGTTTGAGCACCTTTTCGATAAATCCAGAGAGTTTTTTACCATAGATGCAATTATTGCTCATACCTCTACTCTTTATGTTGGTGGTGAGAATGGATTATTTTCACTAGATATGAATGATGGTTCTGTTGAGCATTTGGCTGAATCTATCTTTGTAACTGCTTTGGCCTGGTCTGATGTGGATGATTTAATCTATGTGGGCAGATTAAATCAGGGAGTGATGCGATTTTTTCCCAATGCTGATAGAGTTGATTTTTCTCCTTTAAACGATGTCTCCATTCAGGGATTGAATAATCTCTATATAGACAGAGATCAAACACTTTGGGTAACCGGAGATAATGGTTTGACGCTCTTTTACAGAACCTTATTTGCGGATATCACATTCAGTACAGTTTTAACCGAAGCTAATTTCATTGCACATTATGATGAAAGCATTTATGCGGTTACAAACGAACAAGTTTTCCGTATTTACCATGATGGTATAACTTATCAATTGGAAGTGGTTTACCAGACCTCCGGTAGTAATATGCTCTCACTTGCAAAAAGAGATGGTATCATTTGGATAGGAAAATCAAATGCAACATTTCTTCGAATTGAAGGGGAATCAATTCAAACAGTCAGCCTTCCAAATTATGGGCAGTTGTATCTTCAAAACATTTATAATCTATTTCTTGATTCAAATGATATTATTTGGGTTTTACAGGATAGAATTGATGGGATAATTCGGCTTATGCCGGATGAAAGTTATGAATTGTGGGGAATTGAACAAGGTTTAACCAATAGAATCTTAGCTGTTGCCGAAACTCCCGAAGGAGCGGTAATTGCTGCCGGAAGCAATCAAGACAGGTATCTTTTCAAAATGAGTGCCGGTGAAAACAGCTTTCAGAATATCAGTGTACCTGTAGATGAAATCAACCAGCATTTCTTCATTCATGATATTGCTGTAGTTAATGAAAACTACTTTTATTTGTCTACTGATTACGGCATCATCAGATACAAAGATGACGAGAGTATTTTATTAAGTGAAGACCAATTCCCAAGAATTGCAACACGTTCGGTTT
>SKIC01000101.1 GCA_007116685.1 Balneolales bacterium | reverse complement strand
GTATGTACGAATTGGGTATTGCGTCCGGATTTCAGGTTCTGGATACCAGTTTTAACACTTCTTATGATGCCCGGCAGGTGAGGTTGATTAAATCTTTGTGATATTATACGGTGTGGTCAGGTTGCAAACCTGACCAGATGTAAGTGTAAAAGTAATGTAAGAGTGTAAGAGAGTGGAGTCTTGAGTCTGTGACAGGACTCGCAAGTTACTCTACGGCGCATCGCATAAGAGAAGTCTCGAATTATCTTAGGCTGTGTGATAATCACTCCAGTGGCTTTTGCGACCTATAACAAGAATTCAGCCTGGATGTGGCGCGCGTTTTGGTAGGCTTCTTCGGCGCGGCTGCCGGGTTGTTGAGAGATATGGCGAAATGTTTGAAATGCGGGGAAGTATTGCTCAGCCGATAATTGGGCATGCGCCCTGAGCCAAAGCACATCGTACTGGAAGCTGTTGTTTTCCCGATATCTGGATTGTAAAGTTTGGGAATAGCTAATTGTAGTTTGGTATGCCTCTGAAAAATACAATGCTTGTAATCGTTTTAGATAAAGTTGAACTAAAATATTATCCGGCACTTCGTAGTTCGTGGTGAAAGCATCTATGGATGCGACAACTTCAGTGAAATCATTTTGTTGCCAGGCACGTTGAATTTCAATGCCATCGGAACTTATCACAGCTAATTCTGATAAAGAAATCGAAAATGGTTCGGGGCTTGGAGTTTGTATCACATAATCTTCTGCAAAGAAACTGCTCAAAATTAGAGCAACGGCCACAATCAAAATACCGGCTCCTAAGCCAAGAGGTACAATTACCATCCATCCCCCGGCTGCAAGTCGTTCAGAAATGGTTGGTCCTGTATGCCCTAGCTCTTCTCTTTTTCTACGTTTCGCTTCTTCTCGCTCTTCTTTGTATTTCTCGCGTTCTGATTCTATGAACTGAAACACTTCCTCTTTGGACATTTGCTCCAGTTTTTTGCGAGAAATTTTAAGTTTTACCTTTTTTGTATCCATTTTTTAGTAACGCCGTTTTCTATCGTTTCTTGTATTTCAAAATGTGCTGCAATCTTCGCGAATGCCGTCATAATCATTACTGAAGTCCGTTGGCAAATGCTTACGAATCATAGCAGGAACAATTTCAAAATCATTAAAATTGCAAAGAGGAATATAGGCTAAAGCATCTAATAATTGCTCATCTTCGGCTAATTCAGGATCTGATCCTAATTTAGCTTCGCCACCAACGTATCGGCAATCATAATATAATTCCACAGCATGGATACGGCTTGACAGTACCTCATGCACATATCGCAATCTACCGGTGCTGACTTTAATTCCCGTTTCCTCCAGAAACTCGCGTTCCAAAGCTTCACTTAGAGATTCGCCAAATTGCACGCCACCACCAGGAGGCATCCAAACCTGTTTCCCGTTTAGCGGAGAATTCAGGCGAACCATTAAAAGAGATTCGTTTTTAAGCAAAAGGCCATTTACACGGATTCTGACCTTGTTCTCATACAAGGCTGCCATGAATTATGCTTCTGCTTTGTTGCGCTTTTTCTTATTTGTTTTGCTGTGCTCTAAAGCTGCTCCAACAAAATCAATAAACAAAGGATGCGGTTTATCTACGGTACTTTTTAACTCGGGATGAAATTGCACGCCAACAAACCAAGGATGATCAGCAAGTTCAACAATCTCAACTAAATCCCGATCAGGATTCAAACCACTGATTTCCATTCCGTCTTCAACCAATTTGTATCTCAAACTGTTGTTGATTTCATAACGGTGACGATGGCGTTCTTCTATCATTTCTTTACCGTAGGCTTGAAATGCCTTGGTGCCCTCTTTCAGTTTACAATCGTATTTACCGAGCCTCATAGTGCCGCCTTTATCATCGATATCTCGCTGATCTGGCATTAAATCCACAATGGGCTTGTCGGTTTTTTCTTCAAATTCTGAACTGTGAGCATTTTCCCAGCCGGAAACATTGCGAGCGAATTCAATAACCGCACATTGCATACCCAGGCAAATTCCGAAAAAAGGAATCTTTTGCTCTCTGGCAAAACGTACCGCTTCTAATTTTCCATCAACTCCGCGTCCGCCAAAACCACCGGGCACCAAAATTCCGGAAACTCCTGAAAGATGCTTTTCTACATTTTCCGGACGCAGATTATCAGATTGAACCCAACGTAATTTTACTTTGCAATTGTTCACGGCTCCTGAGTGAATAAAAGATTCTACTATCGACAGATAAGCATCTTTGTGCTCCACATATTTCCCAACCAAAGCAATTTCAACTTCTGTGGATGGTTTTTTCAATGCTTCCACAAATGCAATCCAATCGTCAAAAACCAGCGGACCAGTCTCCAGGGAAAGTTTCTCGATTACTCTCTCATCCAAGCCCTCTTCGCGCATTAGCAAAGGAACCTCATAAATAGACTCGGCATCCAACGAGGCAATCACATCCTCATTATCAACATTACAAAACTGAGCAATTTTATGTCGGATAGAAGAATCCAGTGGGATTTCAGCCCGGCAAACCAGGATATCCGGTTGCAGACCAATTTCGTAAATCGTTTTTACGGAGTGCTGTGTGGGTTTCGTTTTTAACTCACCTGCTGCTTTTAAATAAGGCACCAAGGTAAGGTGAATCGACAGCGTATTTTTTCTACCCACATCGTATCTCATTTGGCGCATTGCTTCGATGTACGGCAATCCTTCAATATCACCTACGGTTCCACCAACCTCAACGATAACAATATCGTATTTACCGGAATCACCAATAGCACGAACACGAGATTTTATTTCGTTGGTGATATGTGGGATAACCTGAACGGTCTGCCCCAAATAAGCACCTCTGCGCTCTTTTTGGATTACATCGTAATAAATACGTCCGGTTGTAACATTGTTTTCCTGAGATGTAGTTACACCGAGAAAGCGCTCATAGTGCCCAAGATCAAGGTCGGTTTCGGCGCCATCATCGGTAACGTAAACCTCTCCGTGTTCGTAAGGATTCATCGTTCCCGGATCTACATTTATGTAGGGATCCAGTTTTTGAATGGTGACGCGGAGACCACGGGCGGCGAGCAATTTACCCAGAGATGCGCATATAATGCCTTTACCAAGAGAAGACGTAACCCCACCGGTTACAAAAATATATTTGGGAGCCATGATGGAAGCAAAAACTAAGGTGAATGGAAGCTAAAAATAGAACATATCACCATGCCATTCAAAGAAAATAAGCTATTTTTACAGCTAATTTTGAGATTCGGCAATTAAGCAGTCCATTGAGGGATAATCTGAGAAAATACCTTTTACCCCTTGTTCAAAACAGGACGTCATTTCATGGTAGCTATTCACCGTATAAACAAAAACAGGTAAGTGGTGCTGCTTTGCCTTCGTAACAAATGATGAACAGGAATTGCGAAAACTGGTTTGTATAGAAACGGGATTAACTTCACTAATCAGGCCAATTGGTAAATTCCCGAAATAGGAATTGTGAAGCAAACCGACATGAGCTTTAGGTGCCTTATGTCTGAGTTTTTTTACAACATCTGTATCAAAGGATGAAAACAAAACTTGATCGGAAATACCTGCTGATTGGACTTTTTCCCATACGATTTTTACTAAATCATCTTTTTGTGTTGATTTTTTCTCTGATTTCAATTCCAGATTTAATAACACCTGTGGGGGTAATATCGCCAGCAAATCATCCAGGTGTGGGATGGTTTCGGAACTGAAGGACTTATCAAACCAAGAGCCCGTATCTAAGTTTTTTACTGTACCCCAATCCACTTGAGATACTTTTCCGGATTTCCCTGTCGTTCGCTTCAATGTGAAATCATGGATGATTACGGGCTCTAAATCTCGGGTCAATTGTATATCACACTCAATGGCTATAGCCCCATTATCTAAAGCCTGTCGGAAAGCAAGCATCGTATTTTCAGGAAATAATTTGCTGTAACCACGATGAGCAAAGATAAATGGGTCGTGATCGGCGGAAAGAAATTGCTGTACAATTACAGTTGCCAAGACTTAGGCACTGTTTTCTTTTTCATCAAGGTATTCCAGTACCTCACCGAGTTGCTTGCGCTGTACGTTAAGCGCCAGCAGGTTCAAGAAAAACACAGCAATTACCACATACATTATGATATTGCTGAGTTGGGTTAATCCGGAAACAAACCAGTAAATAAAAAATGCAGCACCCAGAATATTAATGATATTCAAAAAGCGAATTCTCTTTCTCTTCGCAACAATG
>SKIC01000258.1 GCA_007116685.1 Balneolales bacterium | reverse complement strand
CTGATAACGTTTACATGGCTATACGAATCAGAAACGAACCTACCCGAACGTCCTGTTAATCCACCCAGTTGGTTATTTCCTCTAACGGTTCATTTACTAAAGGATTGAGTGATATAACCAAGGTTTTCATCAGCAAACATATTGTGGCTAAATTCACCTACGAGTCCTCCAACGCTATTTCCACCAGAAACATCTGCAATTGCATAAGAATAGCGCAGGGTGTCATCTCGAGACATATATCCAATCAATCCACCCACAAACGTTGCGGTAGTGGTGATTACTCCTTCAAAAGAACTCGAGTCTAATCTACTTTCTTGGCTGGAACCAAAGATACCACCAACAGATACCGCACCTTCAGAATATACTTCCCCTCTTGTATGTATATTCAAAGAAGACGTGTTACTGACATCACCGGCTAAGATGCCTACTGCCATACTACCTGTTATTTCTGCATCTACTATGTTAATATTTTTGAATGTTGCTTCTTTAACGAACCCGAACAAACCTATATAATCTTCTTCCGGTCGGTTGATGGTTAATCCGTGAATTTCATATCCATTACCATCAAATGAGCCCTCAAATGGGGTAGCCCATGCTTGCACATACGAAAACTTCCCGATAGGTTCCCAACCTTCGCCCTGATTCCAAGGTGTAATATCCAGATGTACATCCGCCACTAATTTGAAATGAGAAGAAAGATAATCTCTGACTAAATCCAACTGAGATGCAGTAGCAATTAGATATGGGTTATTCTCTGTTCCATCACCGCCTGCAAAATTATCGTCTCCATTATCAGCATCAAGCGTTGTGAAAGATACTTGATTACCGTAGGCAACACCTTTATTATTTGCGGCATAAGCTCTTACAAAGTATGTAGTGCCAGATGCCAGGTCGGTGATTATACTTTCAAAAGTACCCATACCACTACCCTCATCTGTTTTCGTGGGTAAATCAATAGTTGGATTCTCTTCGGTATGCCATACTACACCACGATCAGTCACCATCGACATTCCCTCTGAAGTAACATTACCACCTGATTTAGCTGAATTACTTGTAATGTTAGTGACTGCATTAGTAGTAACTGTAGGTATAGTTGCAGCCTCTTGTCTTACCTCTATACTTCGGCTGGTTTGACCATTAGAAACACTAGTATATACTCCTAACTCATCTTCTGAGAAACCGTTAGTAAAAGTAAGATTTTGAGAGGTTGCTCCTTCTATATCAACTCCATCTTTTTTCCATTGATAAGGACCGCCTGTATCAAGATTAGATTGGAATACAACCTGGCTGGTAATTGTACTGTTATCAGCCATTTCGATGGATTGGTTAACATCTCCGGCGATAGTAAGCGTATTACAGCTTATTTCGCCAGCATTCACAATATACCTGAATACATTTACGACTAAATTTCCAAATGCGCCCTGTCTATTTCTGATTATCCCTTCGTTTACAAAATCTGCTTTTATCTGCAGGATTTGAAAACCGGGGCTGTGTTCTATAATACCTGTGTTTACAACATCTTCTTCAAACACCACTGATTGACTTGCAATTTGTAGGGTATCGGATAATATCGTATTCCGAACGACCGTCTCGCTATCTAATTGAGCTCTATCTCTGCCGTGCAGGGTATTATTCTGACCGTCTATGACTATTCTTGTAGTTTTGGCGACATTATCTAATATCAATGGATGATTAAGCCTTAATGTACCTGAAACACCTTCGTCATTAAAATCTATCGTGGTTCCCAGAAACGTGACTTCGCTTCCTGTTACGACGGCAGAGTTAGAATCGCTATTGCGCAGAAATGACATCGAAAACTCGCCATCCCCTGATATCATTTGATCATTCTCTCCGGCCATCGTAAGCGTGTGACAGCTTATTTCACCAGTGTTTACAATATTCTGATAGGCGTGCACTGATAAATTTCCGAATGTAGACGGTCTATTCCGGATAACTCCATTATTGATCAAATCCCCTTTTATGTGCAGAACCTGAAAACCAGCACTATGCTCCAAAGAACCATTCTCATTGATAGTAATATTTGTAATTGTTCTGGCACCATCTACCTCAACCGGTCCATTAATTACTGCATTCTCATCTTCTGTTGGCACAACACCACCAACCCATGTTGATGGGGTGTTCCATTGTCCACCGGTGGTTGTACTCGCAATAGCCTCAGTATCAGCAGCACCGTCTGCAGTTACATGAACATTATCCACAAACAAGTACCATTTATCGTCTGAAACACAAACTATGGCCACGCGCACATTTCTACCGGCGAAATCACTTAAATCAAAAGTGTATTCACCATAAACAGTAGGAATATTCTCTTCTCGACCCACTCTCGTTTCTTCTGTTCCATCTTCTGAGATAACATATATTTCAAATGTTTCCAGAAAACTTGCATTATAGGATCTAGCCCAAAGAGATAGTTGAATTTCTAAACCGCTTGGAAGTGCTAGTAATGGTGATATTAGCCAGTCATTATTTGGTTCACTGTTATTATAAAATATATACGCATGCCGTTGCCCTTCATAAGGGTAACTCGTTGAAATTGCCCATTTCCTGCCATCTCCATCTCTGTCTTCTATAGTCCAGTCAACCAATGTTTCTTCAAAGCCTTCGAAAAATGGAAGTGCTCTTGGCTCTGTACTGTTTGTAGTACGTAACTCAGCATTTGACATAGGAATTGATTGAACTTCTAAGCTCAAATCCCGGCGCTCTTCTGTGTTGCTTTGTGCAAGGCTTTGCAAGCCTGTAAAAAGCGTCAAAAGCATTACTATTGATATTACTAAAAGACGTTTCATGGGTAACCTCCACTATATGAAATTGGGTTATTTCAGCGAGGTAAGTCAAATAGTGTGCCGCTTACAAAATCGATCTTTAAAGACGATTTAAAGCAATTTCATTACTTTCTATTGCAATCTTTGAAAGCAACAGTGTTGCCTTTGTAAGCAACACTAATGCCATATAAATCAGATAGAAACTGCTACCCTTGTTCCGCTTCTGTTCGTTTAATAATTTTATGGAGATTTGTCCTGTTTATACCGATAGCTTCAGCAGCTTTAGAAACATTGCCATCGTACTTTTTCATGAGTTGGTCTACAAATGCTTTCTCTACTTTTCTACTGGCCTTGTCTGCTGCTTCTTTTCGGAACTCATCCATTTCTTCCCAACTAGTTGGTATTTTTTCAAGGTCAGAAACAGACGATTTTGCTTTCTTTTTGAGAATAGAATCTAAATGAACCGGCAGGATTTCCGGCCCCTGACATAGAATGACTGACCTTGTTACAAAATTTCGAAGTTGTCGGATGTTGCCCAGCCAGTCGTACTCTTTGAATAAATCCATAGCTTCGGGTGAACAGATTTTGAGGGGTATTTTCATATCCCGGGATTCCTCGTTAATAAAATGGCGAACCAAATCGGGAATATCTTCTTTTCGTTCTCTCAATGGAGGAACCGTAAGAGGTAGAACATCCAGGCGATAATATAAATCTTCTCTAAACGTGCCATCCGCAACACAGCTTTGTAAGTCTTTATTTGTGGCTGCAATTACTTTAGCCTGGGTTTTTATAATCGAAGAGCCACCTACTCTATTAAACTCGCGCTCTTGTAAAACACGAAGTAGTTTGCTCTGAATTTCCATGGATAGTTCTGAAATCTCATCCATGAAGATTACACCATTATCAGCTAATTCAAATTTCCCGATTTTCCTTTTATCTGCTCCGGTAAAAGCTCCTTTTTCGTGACCAAACAATTCGCTTTCTGCTAATTCTCTTGGAATGGCGGCGCAATTTATGGCTACAAATGGTGCATCTTTCAGATTACTTTTTTGATGAATTTGGCGAGCTACCAATTCTTTTCCAACGCCACTTTCACCAGTAATTAATACATTAGCAGGATGTACAGCATACATCTGAATTTTTTCTCTCACATCTGCCATGACTTCGGATTGCCCAATCATATCATAATACGGCTGATTGGCAAGTTCACGTAGGTGATTGGCTTCTAATCCTTGTTGCCTCTGGCGAAATGATTTCTCAATCAACAAACGCAGTTCGTTCATGTTGGGCGATTTGCTGATGTAATCATAGGCGCCTCTTCGTAAAGCCAGTACAGCTGTTTCAACCGAAGCATAATCCGTAATCATAATCACCGGTAAGGTTGCATCCGTCAAAGTAATTTTATCCAGCGTTTCGAGCCCATTCTCATCACCAAGCATCAAATCCAGAAGTACTGCCTGGGGATTTTCATTTTGAATGAGTACAAGGGCATCAGCAGTATTTTGGGCTGTTAAGCATT
>SKIC01000122.1 GCA_007116685.1 Balneolales bacterium | reverse complement strand
TACTTTGTCAGAAAAAAGTGCTGCAAGAACATTTTTCTTCTTCTCCTCTTTGATGATTTCGTTTCTAAGGAAAAATTGCAATTCCCTTGAAGCAGCTATGGTCTCTGAAATCAACCGCATATCAGAAAGCACCTTATCCAATTGCTTTGTTTCCTCAGCAGTTTGGATGAGTGCAGCGGCATAGCGTTTGGCTACTTTGGTAATCAGCATCAGCTTAGTTTGAGGATAAATCTTTGATGTAATTATCTACCAACTGCTTATTCTTCTTCTCATCAATTTCAGCATCAAGTATTTGTGATACGGCTTTAATAGCCAAATCAGATACTTCCGTACGTAATTCGATGAGAGCTTTCTTTTTCTCCTGCTCGATTTGCTGAAGAGCCTGTTCTAAACGCTCATTGGCGTCTTTATCGGCTTTTTGCATACGATCAGCTCTGATTTTCTCAGCATCTTCCAAAGCTTCCTTACGGATTTTTTGGGCTGTAATTTCAGCTTCTTTCAGAGCGGCTTCGTTCTCAGCAGATACTTTTCGAGCTTCTTCCATTGCTTTTTCAGCAGCTTCGAGGGATTCTTTAATATTTTTCTCCCTCTCACTTAAAGCAGAGAGTATAGGTTTCCATGCGAACTTTCCAAGAATGATCAAAAAAAGTATGAAGGTGATGAGAACCCAGAAGAAAAGCCCGAAATCTACATCGAGCAAGCTTTGAGCGAAAACGAAACGCATAGCTTTCGGTAGTTACACAGTTAGTATTAAAATAATGAAATTGGCAGGTTGTTCTTAAGCAAGAGCAAGAACGATACAAATTACCTGACCGAACAGAGCAACACCCTCGATAAAGGCTGCAGAAATAAGCATCGATGTTCTGATATCGTTAGCTGCTTCTGGTTGGCGAGCTGTGCCTTCCATTGCTGCTTTACCGATCATACCGATACCAAGACCAGCACCAAGAGATACAATACCTGCACCGAGTCCAGCTGCTAAATATCCGAGTTCCATTTTTATTCTCCTATTTGTCGTTAAATGTTAGTGAATTGTGTATGAGATATTAATGTGCATGCTCTTCGTGGTGGTGTTCTTCAACAGCCATACCAATGAAAAGAGCAGACAGAATTGTGAAAACGTAAGCCTGAATAAAAGCGATGAACGCTTTAATCAGATAAACAAAAAGTGTGAGTGCAATCCATAGCCATGAAGTTCCATAAGCAACTACTGCCCCGAACAATCCATCGAAGATGAAGATTAATCCGAGAAGTGCAAAAATCAGGATTTTACCGGATGCCATGTTAGCAAAAAGACGAATACACAGCGAAAATGGCTTGGTAAACAACCCAATCAATTCAACCGGTAGTAGAATAAACTTGATTGGAGTTGGTACACCGGGAAACCAAAAAATGTGCTGCCAGTGATCTTTAGAGGCGTACGCCTGTGTAAAGAAAAAAGTAAACAAGGCTAATACAGCAGTAACAGTAATATCAGCAGTTGATGAGACACCCCAAGGCATCAAACCAAATAAATTCATGAATAGAATGAAGAAGAATACTGTTAAGAGATAAGGCGTAAACTTCTCATATTTCTCACCAATGTTTGATTTTGCGATATCATCTCTGATAAAAATCACAAAAGTTTCGAATAGATTTTGAAAACCACCTTTGGGTTCACTAGTTCGCCCAATACCTTGTCTGTATTTACCAGATAGAGGAATAAAAATCCCCATGGTAACAAAAGCTGCTAGCCAGAAAAAGAATAAGTGATTGGTGATGGATAGATCCATTTTAATTTCTGTACCGTTTGTACGGGCTAATTCGTAGCTAACAGGCTTAACATGACCTGTTGGGATCTGGCCGGAATCTAAAAATGCAGCATCGGTAAATCCGCGCTGACTATTAATCGCATGGGTGGTAGAACGAAAGAAATGCAAGCCCTCTTCATCATAAATGATGCGTGGCAATTCTACTTTTCCTAACGGAGCAAAGTCTAAATAATACTTATCAAGTACTTTTCCGATAAGGTCTACCCTGTTTTCTTCAGGACTTTTATCGGTTTCCGCGTTTGCTACGGTGCAATTTGCTAATAAAATTATAATTACTAAAAACGCGGTACGAAATAAATTAATCATTTGATTTTGACTGCAAAGACTTTTGGGTTCTGAGAATAAATACTATTTCGATCACAGACTTATAAATATATGAAATTAAAACCCCGATTGTAAAGGCAATTTCATGTAAAAATGAATAAATAAATACCAGCACTACAGCGGCTCCAAAAATCAGCATTTTTCCGAAAACAGCCCCAAAAACAGTACCCATAAACTCATTCATAGTACCTTGATAATTTCGCTCTGTGAGATAATAAACGGGAATGAATGTGATTGTTGTGAGCACGAAGCCGTAGATGATACTCTGCATCACGAAACCGTCATGGAGATGATAAACCGGCCACAACAGTAGCAACACCATTATGATATCTGCTGCAATTACGTAACCGATGAATGGAATGGTGTTACTTTTTTGCTGATTTTCTGCTTTCATTTTCTGCGTTTGCTTTCAAAGCGATTTTTAGGATCATGGAGAATAAAGCCAGAAAGCCCACCAAACTTCCGATAATTAGTCCTATAGGGCTGCTTTCAAAATGACGATCAGCATAAATCCCAATCATCACGGGGACTACCATATTTACGGCAATCTGAATACCCAAGGTAAGGTATTCACCGGCTTTATTTAATTTCAAACCAGGCAAATCAAGCCTGTATTTTTGCTTTTTCGTTCTTCTGTGGATTCAACGATGCCGTGCCCATTTTACATGCACCATCAAATTGCGCACCAGCCTCAACCAATAATACCTTTGTATTAATATCACCTTTAACTACTGCTGTTTGGCGCAACACCAATTTAGTGCCGATAGTAATCTCCCCTTCTACTGTGCCGGCAATATCTGCTTCATTGGCACTCAAATCTCCGGAAACTACACCAGATTGAGAAATGATACATTTACCATTTGCTTTCAATTCACCATGAAGCTTTCCGGAAATCCGAACATCATTCTTTGTTCTTAGATTACCTTTAATTTCTGTTTCCTCACTAATCATGTTTAGTGTAGGTTGACCTTCCTGTCCGGAATTTTTACTCATACTACCGTTATTAGATGATTTTTTACTGAACATATTTTAAAACCGATTATAAATTTACTAAAAAGCGAGATGGATCCATCGGCACTCCATCTTTCCATAATTCAAAATGCAGATGCGGACCGGTTGTTAAAAAACCAGATCTCCCAATAGATCCAATTACATCTCCATTCATTACAATATCACCCTCTCTGAGTAATACATTCTGCAAATGCTTATAAACAGATACATATCCACCTCCATGCTGGATATTGACGACGTATCCATAATTTAGTGTCCAATCACTATTTATTACAACTCCATCTGCAACACTCCTAACCAAAGTACCTGTTTGCGCTGCAATATCGATTCCAAAATGTCTTTTTTCTAAGTTAAATTGCTGCGAAACCGTTCCAATTGCAGGCACCTGAGTTGGAAACTGGGGCGCTAGTTTAAACACATTAGAGAAAATAATATGCTCAGAATTTAGTGCCGACCTAACTCTTTCCTCAGACTGACTTGCAAAAGTTGGCGCTGGTGCATTATTAACCGGGAAGAGTTCATCTAAATGCTCCAAATTACGAATACTAAACAGAGTGTCATTTCCCTGTGCAAGAACATTTTTTATAACTGTAAGTTGCTCATCGCGAGCGGCAAGAGAGTCCTGCAATCCAACAATTCTTTGCGTGATATGAAATAATTCTGACCTGATCTGAGCCTCATCCTTATCAAATATCATATTACCCACAGGAGTAACATATAATAGCGTAAACATCAGACCAGCAAAAAGAAGCACAACGATAATACCTGCCATGAAAAACTCCTGTGGGCGGAGTTTATATTGCATGGGATTACTAGGACGGTCTTCTTCCAGTAACAGGAAAGTGACTTCCTCTTTGCGTCTATCAAAAAGTATGCGTAAAAAATTTATTACGGAGCGCATAAAATTGGGTACAAATCTAATTTCTACAGACTTGATATATTACGGCGATATATCATCTAAAACCAATTCCTCAACGTAAGGAGTAATTTGGCGACTCTTTCGTAATCGTAACAGAATGCGGATGACTCTCTTTAACACTGGCAAGAGAAATCTTTACGAAGTGCGCTTTCCTTAAATCCTCAAGAGACGCAGCCCCACAATATCCCATTGCAGCTCGTAATCCGCCAACCATTTGATAAACGACTTCTCCCAAGTGTCCTTTATATGGAACTCTACCCT
>SKIC01000139.1 GCA_007116685.1 Balneolales bacterium | reverse complement strand
TATCGAAATCAGGAGCGTAATTCTTTGCTTTATTCCAGAGAAATGCTTCCTCGTGCGCATCATATACATGAATTATTACTCGAGGCCTACGCCAACGGCAATGCCAGCCTGGATGAAATTCTACAAATTCAGCGGGATATCATTGATTACAAATTACAAGTACACGAAAGTGCTGTAGAAGGCTGGAAACTCATCAGCCGCATACAATCACTAACCGGCAGTTTTGATATCTCCGAAAAAGCACCACAAGCCGACCAATTTTAATTTCCACACTTACTCGTTATGAAATCACTATTTGCTAATACTTATTTCCGACTTATATCAGTACTCATCCTGGGTATCTTATTGGGCTATCTGATTTTTGGCTCGGCCGGCACTCATAGTCATGAGCATTCTGCTGGTGCTGATACAGAATCCGGCGGTGAAGTATGGACCTGCTCTATGCACCCAAACGTTCGCGATGACCAACCGGGACTCTGCCCGATTTGCGCCATGGATTTAATACCCGCTTCTGAAATGAACGGCGATGGTGACGATATGTACACTCTGGTAATGAGTGAATCAGCCATTCGTTTAGCCAATATTCAAACAGTTGCTGCTAAACGAGAAAAGCCAAGCAAAACGCTTCACTTGCCCGGCCGTGTAGAGATTGATGAGCGTAATATCACAAGAGTGAGCGCTCACTTCCCCGGACGAATTACAGATTTAAAAGTGAATTTCACCGGTGCTGAAATTCGTAAGGGTCAGGTTTTAGCCAGAGTATATTCGCCGGACTTGGTTACGGCACAAAGGGAATTACTGGAAGCAAGGGCTCGTGCCGATCAAAACCCGGCTCTATTGCGGGCTGCTCGCCAAAAACTACGACAGTGGGAATTAAGCGATGCACAAATCAGAGAAATTGAACAGAGTGGACGAGTTGAAAGAAATGTAGCCATATTGGCACCGGCTGATGGTATTGTCTTAGGCTTAAATGTTGCCCGAGAACAATATGTAAATCAAGGCACCGTACTGTTCGAAATGGCCGACTTTTCAAATCTCTGGGCGGTTTTTGATGCCTACGAAGAAGATATGCCTTGGCTTTCTACCGGCAGCAAAATTCATTTTCATGATCGTAGCCGTCCATCTGTAAAACACCAAGCAGATATCTCTTTTGTAGAACCCATTTTACAATCTGATAGCCGCACAGTACGAATTCGCGCAGATATTTCCGGACAAGAGAATTTGCGTCCCGGGATGATTTTACGTGGGGAATTAAAATCAGAATTGCAGGAAGAATTCGTGATGGTTCCCGCATCATCTGTTCTGTGGACTGGTCCTCGATCGTTGGTTTATGTTCGTCATGAAGAAAATGATGTGGTTTTATTTGAATCCCGTGAAGTGAGTTTAGGCAACAGAGCCGGGGACTTTTTCATCATTGAAGACGGGCTTTCAGAGGGAGAAAACGTTGTTTTCCATGGTGCATTTGTCATAGACAGTGAAATGCAATTGATGGATCGATTCAGCATGATGAATCGTCAGGCTGGCCCCCGCCCAGTACCCTATGGTTTTGATCCTTTTGCTGTTGACCGATACGATGATGTGCCTGAGGAATTCAAATCGCAATTACGTGAGGTTGTTACAGCTTACATTACCGGGAAAGACTATTTGGTGGAATCTAGTCGTGAAAGTGCTCAAACAGCATTTGGCGAAATGAAATCGAATATGGAACGCATTGGAGAACATGGCTTATCCGGCAGTGGGCACAGCGCCTGGATGCAAGCTTACCGGGACATGAATGGTCATCTAAACCCCATGCTTGAAACCGATGATATTGAAGAAATGCGCACACAATTCCGATTTCTCTCAGAAATTTTGATTCGTGCAGTTCGTCAATTTGGTATTGATGGCGTGGTGTATCAGCAATATTGCCCCATGGCATTCGACGATGAAGGCGCCTACTGGATTAGCGATGAGGAGCAAATCATGAATCCGTATTTGCCCGAAAGTATGCTGATGTGCGGGGAAGTTATTGAGGCCTTGGAGTAATGGAGAATTAATTCTTTCAATTATTACACTTTAGTGGGATTACATATATTGCGAGCATTATTTGAAGTTTTTTAAAATAGTTTTCGATTTATGGATATCGTTTGGATAGGCCTTGCTTTTATTTTAGGTCTAATGCTCAACCGCTTGCATATTCCACCTTTGGTTGGATTTTTATTGGCTGGTTTGGGACTTTCATTTACGGGTTATGAACCTGGAGACATTTTGCATGAAATTGCCCATCTAGGCGTTATTTTTCTCCTTTTTACGGTAGGTTTACACATTAGCCTGAAAAGCATTCTGCAAAAAGAGGTACTTAGCGCAGGCTTGATTCATTTAGCTATTTCCACCGCAATTTTTGTCCCCGTTTCACTGTATTTCGGACTTAGCACAGAAGCAGCAGTACTAGTAGCCATTACACTTGGGTTTTCCAGTACCGTTTTAGCCGCTAAGGGTCTTGAATCACGTAATGAACTTAGTTCTTATTACGGCCGGCTATCAATCGGCATTCTAATTATACAAGATCTTGTAGCCATAGGGATTATTGCCTATGCGGGTGGCGGTATACCTTCGCCTTACGCTCTCGTACTGCTTGGTCTGCCTTTAATTCGCCCATTACTATCTAAACTATTATACATTATAGAAAGAGATGAGTTATTACTATTAATGGCGCTGAGTCTTGCCATTGGAGGTAGTGCTTTGTTTGAATGGTTCAGCTTGAGTGGCGAATTAGGTGCACTCGTAATGGGTATGCTCTTTGTAAATGATGACAAAGCAGATCAACTTGAAAAGAAAATATGGAGCATTAAAGAAGCCTTCCTTGTTGGTTTTTTCTTAGAAATCGGACTTGGTGGTCTGCCCGGTTATGATGGCTTTCGATTTATTGGAATTCTGTTATTAATACTTCCTCTTAAAGCCTTTTTGTTTTTTGGATTGTTCATGTTATTAAAACTTCGAGCGCGCACAGGCTTCCTTGCCACTATTACACTTACGGCATATAGTGAATTTACTCTGATTGCCGGTGCTGTTGCCGCATCTGCCGGCATTATTCCAGCTGAAATCATTGTAATCTTAGGATTACTTACGGCTATTTCTTACATCATTAATTCAATTTTAGTGAGATACGAGGACACGGTTTGGCAGAAGTTGAATACGTTTTTACGCCGTTTTGAAAGAAATGTAAAACATCCTGATCACCAACCAATATCAGTAGGTGCCGCGGAATTCTTAGTAATTGGTTTAGGCCTTACTGGCGAATCCGCACTCAGATATTTCAAGTCTAATAACAAATCAGCTGTAGGTATAGATATAAATACGGACCGGGTAAAAAGTTTAATGGATGATGGCTACCGTGTTATCTACGCTGATGCCCAAGATGCTTTTTTCTGGGAAAAACTGGATATGCCGAAAGTGAAAACCATCTTACTCTCCATGTCTGGTGCCATTTACACCAAAGAGTTTATTGTAGAACAATTACGAAATAAAAAATTCGAAGGAAAAGTACTGGTTCTCACAAATAATAATAGAGAAGAGCAGATTATTATTAATGCTGGTGGAAATCCTGTTTCTATTCCGGCTGCTCAAATGGGTGAAAAAATGGCCATGATGAGTTTAGAATAAATACTATTGCCTTCATAAAATCTTAGATATCTATGCTAACTACATCCCTCATTCATACTTTACTCATTTTTATTTTCACGCTCACCCCTAAAGCGGATGACATACTCGGAGTTTGGCTCACAGCAGATGAAGACGGTCATGTCGAGATTTTCGAGGAAAACGGGAAATTTTTTGGGAAAATAATTTGGGCTGAGGATATGTATGAAGATGACGGCGTCACGCTTAGTAAAGACAATAATAATCCAGACTCTGAATTACGGGAGCGCACCATCAAAAACTTGGTGATTATTGAGGATTTCGTCTTTGAAAACGGAGAGTGGCGCAATGGTAACATTTACGATCCAAATAATGGCAGAACCTACAGCGCAAGAATGCGACTCAGAGACGGGAAATTGCATTTACGCGGATATATCGGCTTTTCCATGATTGGCAGAACCGAAGTTTGGACTCGTTTAGAAACAGATTGAGGAACTTTTTGAACTACCAATATCAAAATTCGAAATACACCTTTAAACGGTATCCACCTACCAATAACCGCTCTTTAATTCCTTGGAGTGCTGCCGAGGAGTATATTTTGGAGCATATTTCTGAGAGAAATTTCGTCGCTCCCAAGATTGCCATTGCAAACGACCGGTTTGGCTATCTATCGGTATTGCTGTACGAGCACTCTCCACAGCTTATAATCGATACCAAGAGTCAGGAAAAAG
>SKIC01000224.1 GCA_007116685.1 Balneolales bacterium | reverse complement strand
TCTCTGCCAATCTCTATAACCTCCTGAAGTACGAAATCTTGCGTTAGAGCATAGTTTAAGGAAGCTTCCCAATCAGATTGCGAAGTTGCAAATCCCAGAACCACGCCTTGTCCACCGTAATCATCGTTTGGTTTTAGGATGAAAGAATCCTTGTTATTTCGGGCCATGTACAAGGTATCCACAAGTGTTCCGTGATAATCAGTTCGTCCTTCTTTCAATTTTCGGGTCCAGGGGATGTGTTTCTTGATGGCTGTTCGTTCAGCGTCGTTCAGGATTTTTGTGTAAGCCGGATCGGTTAAAAGAGAGAAAATCTGCTTCTTATGCACCAATTTGGAGCGAAATGAATTCAAATAGCAGGTTTTTTGTGCACGATATCCATCCAGATAAGCCTGACAATCGTCGATGACTTCAAAAAACTCGTTCATCAAAAACCGGCGATAGAGGATGTCGATTTTTTTACCATTCGCATAAATCCAGCCGTCTCTGCATTCCAAATCTCGGGGATCAGCAATTTCGCATGGGAAACCCATTCGCTCAAGGTAATCCTTGAATAGTACGAACTCCGGATAGGTGGGAATATCCAAATGATCCACGATGGCAAAACGCGGTTTTTCTTCTTTGCCGTCAAATTCTTCGTGGTACACTCTTAGCAAACCGGCAATGGTATGTTGCAAGGGAGACACAAATCTGACAGGAAACCGCTTAGTGAATTCCTGAAAAACAGGGAGTTTTTCATAGATCTTTGCCAATTCGTGCATATAGGCTATACCCGCGGGGTTTTCCGCATTAAGCTCCACAAAGCGAAAGGAGGTATCGGTAAGAAAAGCGTCTAAACGGGCTGTTGCTGAAAGGCGGATTACATTTGTGGGAATTGCGGCAAGTTCTATTTCCAGATCTGTAAGTCCCAATTCCTCCAACGTACTTCTGCTGTTAAAATGAGCAGCAGCAATTTTCAGAATGGCCTGGCGAAGAACATAAACGGTATCCTGAATGTATTGGTAGGTAAATTCGCCAAGAAACATAGGACGCAGCGAAACCGTTAATGGGCGTCCACCAAACAACGTACCATGTTCGTGTTGCAAACTTATCAGCTGATGATGCTGATCTTCAGCCGCTGACAAATTGCTCTCCAGCAAATGATTGTAATAGGCAACCGCCTTACGTGTACGCTCAAGCATCCGGGTAAAGTGCTCCGAGATTAGTGAATTGAACTTCTTTTTTCTTCGCTTTTGCCATTTGCACGGCGAATTTTGCCATGTGTGTAACAACCCATTCGAAATTTTCCTGACCAACGGAGTTGTAATCCGCATCAGGAGCAGGGTTCATAAAGTCGATGGCGTAGGGGATACCATCACGAACGGCAAATTCCACGGTGTTCATATCGTAACCGAGAGCTTTACAGAGTGCGAGCACATCGCGCTCCATCTTTTTGAACAATTTAGGATCGGTTTTTTCCTGAGAAACATCATGATAGCGCAGATGCGGTTCAGCATCGGGATTATACTTCATGATTTTGACGTATTTACGACCAATGCCATAGCAACGGTAGTAATCTGTGAAAGCGATGCCTTCTTGCAACATCATACAATCATCACCGGATTCATTATATGCCGCCCATAATTCTTCCAAATTGGAAACTTTGGTAACCGCTCTCCAGCCACCACCGTCATGTGGTTTCAGGAAAGATGGAAATCCAACGTAATCTGCAACGGCATCCCAATCCAAAGGGAATTTCAAGTTACGAAAAGAAGTATCCTGAGTATTTGGCGGATGTTGCTTATGTGGTAAAATCAACGTTTTTGGAACTGCTACGCCGGCTTGTTCTGCAATGATATTATCGATGAATTTATCATCGGCGCTCCACCAGAAAGGATTGTTAATGACGTATGTTCCTTTGATGGAAGCCCATTTCAAAAATGAACGATAGAAGGGAACCTCGTGAGAAATTCGGTCGATAATCACATCGTAGCCGGAATCGCCTTCCATAGTCACAGCATCCAGCATGATGAATTCGGCTGTAACGCCTTTATAGTTTTTATTAATCCAGGATACCAGGGCATCCGGGAAAGTGGTTTCCATTCCGCGAAGAATTCCAATTTTTTTCATGAGAGAAGAAGTTTTTTGTGCTGAGAATTTAAGCAAGGTGTTTTAGAAGCATAGACTTCCAGGCGGGCCAATCGTGAATTACGTTCGGACTCCATACATCGCATTCGTACCAAATTCCTTTTTCATAGAGGAGGTGGCAGAAATGTTTGGTTGCATCCAGACAGATATCATGATCACCGGCGGTAAAACGCAAATCTAAGCGGCGGATATCTTCCAAATGATCATGGTTGTTCATATTCGGTAGATAATCAACCGGATTGTTGAAATAGATGTTATCATCGTAAAAGCCGTCTGCAAATCCACGAATATCGTATTTACCACTCATGGCAATGAGTTTGCCGAATGATTTGGGATACTTTAGAGCAATATTACAAGCGTGAAAAGCTCCGAAACTGGCACCGGCAACAACCGTGTAAGGATTTGCATTGTGCGTGCGAATAAAAGGAATTACTTCCTCAATAATATAGGATTGATACTGCTGATATCTAACAAATCGGGTATATGGATCAACGTTACGATTGTAGAGACTTTCTCCATCAACCGAATCCACGCAGAAAAACTGATTATAGCCCTGATCAAGTTGATGATAAGCAGCGTTTATCATACCAAAGTCTTCCCATTCGTGGAAACGGCCCATACTGGACGGAAAAACTAATACGGGAGTCCCTTGATGGCCAAAAACGAGCATTTCCATCTCACGGCCTAAGCTTGGGCTCCACCATTTTACATATTGTCTGTGCATTAAAGATAACTATGTGTTTATGAGGAACTAATAAAGCGCTAAAGATACCACTATTTGCAGACAGAACGAAGTATTAAGAATGAAAAGTAGAGAAAAACTGAAATGATAAAAAGGGACTGAATAGCTCTGGAATCCTCAAATAATAGCTTCTGAAAATCTTGTTTACATACTCTTTTCTAGTTTTAAATCCGTTAAAGTGGTGTTTTGATTTTTTTTGGATTCTTTTTTGGTAAAATCGAAGATAGTTAGCAGATAATCCCCTGATTTTTATATACATTATTGTATCGATTTTCAGTTTTTTTGACATTTGAGAACAACAGCCGGGTTACCTGAAAGAGCCGGTTGCGGATAGATTTAGGTTTTTCTAGTATTCTATAGGTTAGGTGATTCGTTATGAGCAAATCAGGTGCACTAGAACATATAGTAGCCATAGGGGCTTCAGCCGGAGGCTTAGAAGCTCTTCAACAACTTTTGGGTAATATGCCCGAATTAAAGAATACGGCTTTCATTATTGCTCAACACTTAAGTCCAACACATAAAAGCCATTTAGTAGATTTACTTAGCCGCGTCACCAAGCTAAAGGTATTAGAAGCTAAAAATGGTTTAAAATTATCTTCTAATCATATTTATATAACTCCGCCGGATGCTGATATATCTGTAGAAGAACAAAAAATCATTCTCAAAAAACCAAAGTCTTCTATTGGACCGAAGCCCAGCGTAAATGTTTTATTTCAATCCATTTCCAAAGTTCCAGACGTCAAGATTATAGCTATCATCTTATCGGGTACGGGTAAAGACGGGGCAGAAGGGCTTAAATCTTTTGATGAAAACAGGTCTTTTGTAATTGTTCAAGATTTAGAATCAGCCAAATACGATGGAATGCCGGCTTCTGCAATAGAAACCGGATTGGTTAACGCAATTTTGCCTCCGGAAAATATGGGAGAAGAAATTCTTCGATTTCTGGATGGTGAGCGAATAAATGAGACGACAACAAAATCAGAAAAGCTTGAGGATATAGGTCAATTTTCGACCCTTTTTTCATCTGTGGATTCTGTGAATAAAATTTATCAGCGTAAAGCTGGTAAAAGTATTCACGAGGTTCGATTTTCCGCATTTCACCCCAAAATTATTAAGCCTCAAAAGACTGTCTCTATGTCCTCAAAAAAAGAAACTACTCTAGAGCAACAAGTTAAAGAGACCCTATTTCAAACCTATGAGCATCCCTATGTAATTATTGATTCAGAATTTGAAATCAAGGAAGTTTTTGGTGATGTACGCTTATTTCTAAGTTTGAAATCCGGAAATATTCAGGTAAACCTTATCAATATGGTTAATCCTGAATTAAAAATTGAGCTTAGAAGATTACTTTCAGCAATCAGTACTAGCAGAGAGAGTGTATGGGGGGATATCAAGAAGTTTAATCTTTATGATAAAGATTACTATGTGCGCTTGTCGATCCGGCCATTATCATCAGATAAGGACGAGAACTCTTATTTCATGGTT
>SKIC01000325.1 GCA_007116685.1 Balneolales bacterium | reverse complement strand
TTAGTCGGACATCATTATTTGTTTTTGTAGAATCACCTCCTCGAACTTTTCTGAGAAGGATAGACTCCGTACATTAGGCGATTCAAAAATTATCGTTTTATTATCAAAGCATGGCTACTTCCCCGGAAGAGATTTCTAAGAAATATCATACTGTAATTGAGGCTACTAATCCCTGGAAGCCGTTTGACCTCACTGAAATCTTTCGATACAAAGATTTTTTCTACTACAAAATTGTAAATGGTTACAAGGCACAACAAAAGCAATCCGTACTGGGGTATTTCTGGGTAGTTTTTGATCCTGCTTTTAGCATTTTGTTCTATAGTTTGGTGTTTGGAGCCGTAGCTCAAATTGCTACAGGAGATGTCCCTTATGTGATTTTTAATGCTACGGCTGTTTTAGGCTGGACCTACCTAAGTGGCTGTATGAATAATGCCACCAGCAGTATGCAGGCTAATGCCGGGATTATTCAAAAAGTCTATTTCCCAAGGATATATGTGCCTTTGGTACCATGTATCATTGCCTTGCCGAACTTCTTTATAAATTTCGTGTTGATATTGATTTTAATGGCTAGTTTTGGGTTTTTTCCCGGAATTCAAATCCTAGCAATAATCCCCATTATGCTGATAATGATTACTTTCAGCATGGGCTTAGGCTTATTAATCACCACTTTCAAATTACAATACCGTGATTTGGGTCGAGTTTGGGGATATTTTATGCGATTTTACGCTTATGCTGTTCCAATGGCTTATCCGGTAACGGCAATAACAGAGCAATTTCCTGACAAAGAATGGATTTACACAGTTTATATGCTCAATCCTGCAGCCCCACTTATTGAGGGATTCCGAGGAGCACTATTAGGGACCTATATTCCCTGGACTTACATTGGAATTTCATTTTTGGTTTCTGTTGTATTGTTATACGTTGGCGCAGTTGTATTTCGTCTAAGAGAACCCAATATTGTAGATGCGCTCTAAACCATCTCTCAACCCACTTTTATGGACGAAACTAAAGTCAGCCGTTTACAGAATTTGCTTCCGGTAAGCGTACTGATTTTTTGTCTGGTTTTGGGCATTCTCTATCTCACGCGGGGTTTTGGATTTATGCTCAGCGGTGGAAAATTACCCGTCGATTTGGCTCTACGATGGTGGGAATTACGCGGACTAATTGACGGTCAGAACATCTACCAAACACTGTCTCACTTGCCTTATCCTCCGGGAGCTCTGTTCCTATTATATCCATTAATAGGGTGGATGCCATACGATTGGGTGGAACCTGCCTGGGCGCTCTGGAATGGCCTGGCCCTAATTTTACTACTCGCCATTACTTATCTGATACTCAAAAACTATCTCACGGGCTGGTGGTTATTCGCAAGTGTATCAAGTGTGTTGGTATTTCAAAGCATTGGGCAAGGTTTGGCGATAGGGCAGATTGCCCTTGTCTATATGTCGGCTTTCTCTGTATTCCTGTGGATTTTGCTTCAGGAAAAAAAAATGAGTCCATCGCTTAAATATGGTTTTATGCCTTTATTGCTGGCTTTCTATGCCGGAAAATTCACCATATTTCTACCTGTTTGTTTCTATCTGCTTCTCCATAAAAAATACCGCTTGATGATATTGGCCGGAGCCGCCTGGCACATAATCGGATTTGCCGTAGCCTCATTAATGACAGGTGTCCGCCTACCGGATCTCATTTTAGATTGGCTGCAAGTGGGAGAATCCTTTGAGCAATTAGGAAGTATAGACCTCAGTTTCTTTCTCGGACTAATCGGTATTGGAACCCCCTGGAATATCCTGTTAGCCTTACTTGGGATGATTATCCTGAGTGTTTGGTTATACCGAACAGAAGTACCATTACTGTTCGCAGTTGCAATATTGATGATTTATGGACGCTTTTGGATGTATCATAATCACTACGATAACGTGATGCTGTGGCCGGTTTTACTCGTACTTTGGATGCTTTTTGCCAAAACACTTGTGTTTAATGAGTATCAGAAGGCTTCCTTTATTACACTGAGCCTATTTATTATCTCAGTAGCCATTCCGGCGCGTTTTTTATACTGGGATGCACCTTTTTATGGCGTTTTCCTGATCTTCCAAATGATACTCTGGATTGGCTTGGTGGTTTATTTGGTGAATACATCACGGAATGATGACACTCACTTCGCCAAAGCATCAGCCGTAAATGATGTTCCCAAAAATAGGCGAACATGAAAGATTTGGTTAGTGTCATCATACCGTTTTTTAACGATTCCCAAACGATTTCCCGGGCATTAGAATCAGTTATTGCGCAGACCTATACCAATATAGAAGTTTTGGTTGTGGACGATGGTTCATCCACCGAAGAGCATGCAGCCTTAGAAAAAATCGTTTCTAATTATGAGAAGGTCAGAGTCATTAAACGTCCCCATAACAGAGGTGCAGGATTCGCTCGTAATACCGGAATTGCAAAGGCTAAAGGCGAGTATATAGCTTTCCTCGATGCCGATGACGAAATGTACGCTCATAAGATTGAATCCCAACTCAAGGCTTTAAGGAAGTCCGGTGCTGAAGCCGTTTTGTCGGATTACCACGAAAGCGAAAATGGCAAGATTAAGCCCTCCGAAATTACTTACGAATTTTTTGGTCTCGATGGAATGAACTTGGATATACCTTTCGGCTTACGTTGTGGCATCCAATTAGTAGGAATGCTATTCACCAGAGAAGCCGTACTGCGCAGCCAGGGTTTCCGAACCATGTACAATGGTCAGGACAAAGATTTTTTCCTTCGCAGCCTGATGGATGGCACAAAATGGATTTACCATAAAGACCATGTGGGAGTCCGGCATTTCACACCCGGTTCCATTTCGTCTAATGAATACAAATTCCTAAAACGGTCCTGCCGCAGAAACGTATTGCTATTGGCTGCACATCGTCTAAGAAAAGAAAATCGACTGCACGGAAAATCCGCCCAAATCCTCGCCGAAAAAATCGCCATAGAAGCCCGCCGCTGGGCACACTACAACGAATGGCAAATAGCCAAAACACGCTGGCAACAAGCCAAATCTATTCACCCCAAGCCAAGATTGCATGGAACCAGGCTTTATAAGGTGTTGAATCGGCTACTTGGGTTTATGATGGCTGAGAGGGTTAGGAAGTGGGTGGGGCGGTAGGTTGAACTAAAAATTAAGAGGAGGTTTATAATATAAGTGCCAATTTGTATTCCCATAATTATAGCTATATAAATACTCAAAACTACTGGTATCTATACGATTTCTCTGTCCATCTGATAAGAAAATAAATGAATTTGGCTCAAAACCGGAAGAAATATCGGGGATAACAGATAAACCCGTAGTTGCATAAATGAAGCGGGGAGAGCGGATGGGACCGTGGTTGTAGGCGTGGTTGGGTTGGTATTGTTTTGTTAGTTCCGTAACGTATTTATAACTCGCAACTAATTCAATTCTCTCGTTATATCCTTGGTATGATTTCGTGATGTTGTAGGAGATGAAAATTCGAAAGTTGAATAGTAAAACTAAAAACAGCAATGTGAGCAAAGTGCCGGTAAATATTTTGTAACTATACTCTTTGTATTGATGAATCAGCCATGATAGAGTGATGAAAAATAAAGGTAATGTAAAGTAAATATACCTGAGATTTATTCGCCACCAACCAGTGAGAATTAGTGCGGTAATAGCACCTGCTGTTAGTATCACAGCAAAAATAATTAGTGGTTCTGTAACCTTGTGTTTATACCAAAGCCATACGGGACCAATTATAAAAGCAAGCCACAACGGAATACTAATCAACCAAAAAGTAATCGGAGATAAAGTGCCACTTGCTCTATAATTAAATAGATATAAATGCACACTAGGGATTAATCTTTTAGCTTCTCCTAGATCAAAATCAAGAATGTGATTGACAATTCTAACCTCCACATTTTCTTTGATTTGCTCTGAGGCAGGCGGTACTGGTGTGATTGTTTTATTAACAATTGATATGACTAAAATACTCAAGATTACCGATAAGGTGATTAATGCGGTTTGCTTCCATTTCATTGTCAAAAGAAATGTCGCTAATGCTGCTCCAAATACTAGAAAAGCTTGAAATCGAAATAGAAGCAGTAAAAAACTAAGGAATACTACTGTGATAATATGTTTAGGTGTGATTGAACTCCTTTGGTTGAAAGCTAGATAAACCCACCAAATCATGATGGGGTAAAAGTATGCTTCGGTTAACCCCCAGGTTATTAATTCGAAGTATTCTTGAAATAGAACTAATGGGAAAAAAATCAGAGGCATTATGTAATCGGGAATCCCTGTATTTTTGCTAATTCTATAAAGTGGAAATAAACAGGAGAGTAATAGTACTAAACTAATTATGCTGGATATGAGCATTGTT
>SKIC01000123.1 GCA_007116685.1 Balneolales bacterium | reverse complement strand
AATCACCGAAGATGACTTAGAAGAACTCAAAACCGGTTTTAGTAACCAATTTCGATTTGAGGAAGCACCTGGTCCCGAAAAGCCA
The DNA here is from genome assembly GCA_007116685.1 of Balneolales bacterium. Taxonomy (GTDB): domain Bacteria; phylum Bacteroidota; class Rhodothermia; order Balneolales; family Natronogracilivirgulaceae; genus SKIC01. The sequence goes on along the minus strand of SKIC01000123.1, from coordinate 4,322 downwards.
TAATTATTTCAAAACCCAACTAAGCTCGGTCATTCATGGTCGGGCTTTTTTTATGCCTTCAATCAAAGAGCAAACGAATCTGGCCTTACGTATGTTTTCTCAAATAACGAGCATACAAATACCGAAATGAAAACGAATCATCTATTCCTATTTGCAATCGCATTTTTATTGATGTGCTGTGAATCAAAATCTCAGGATAGTATGTCTCGTCATCCCGAAATTTTTAACGCTAATCAAGATATAAGTATGGCAGATAATAAAGCAGTAGCAACATTTGGCGCAGGTTGTTTTTGGTGCATAGAGGCAATTTTTCAAAGATTACAGGGCGTAGAATCAGTTGTGTCCGGATATTCCGGCGGCAGTGTTGAAAACCCAACGTACAGGCAGGTAGTTAGTGGCACTACAGGGCATGCCGAAGTTATCCAGGTAACCTACAATCCTGAAGAAATTACTTTTGCGGCTTTATTAGAAGTTTTTTGGATGACACATGACCCAACCACATTGAACAGGCAAGGTGCTGATGTAGGAACTCAGTATCGGTCAGCAGTTTTTTATCACGACGAGCATCAAAAAGAGATGGCTACACATTACAAGCAAAAATTAGACGAGGCCGGTGTGTTCGATGACCCTATAGTTACAGAAATAACTGAATTTGATGTGTTTTATGAAGCCGAAGACTATCATCAAAACTACTTTAATAACAATCCGAATCAAGCGTATTGTACTTTTGTGATTCGTCCGAAACTTGAGAAATTCAAAGAAGTTTTTTCTGATAAGCTGGCTCAAACGGCGAACTAATTTTGTAAACATATCCTCTAAAGATTTGGCGGTAAACAGTTTCATAAGTATTTTGATGCCAGAAAATGAACAGATATACCGCCAAAAGATGGACGTATGCAGATTACAATTATTCAGAATAGTGAAAACCAGCCACGTAAAATCTTAAATGCTATTCTTGCTTTAGCAACGGGTATTTTAGCAATTCTGTGGCCTGAGTCCATTTACTTTATACTTGGTGGTTACCTTATTGCCTTGGGTTTGGTCTTTTCTGCATTTCGATTTAGCATGGCATTAGGAGCGTTTGCCGTAGTGATGGGTATTTTTATCATAATCTTTCCCAATTTCATACCATTTGCATTCGCATTCTTTCTTCTTATGTTTGGACTTGCAATGGTCTTCTCCGGCGGTTTTACCATAGTAGGAGTGGTAGCTTTAATCACGGCAGCTGTTGTGCTGACTAATCCTGATATAATCGCCTACGTGGCGGCAGCCTTCCTGATGTTCTACGGCGTATTTAATGTGATGCTGATGCTACAAAAGCGATAGGATTTACGAACCATTAAATAAGATTTAACGCAGATTTACGCAGATAGAGCGCTGAGTTACGCAGAATTGATTAGACTAATAATTCTATTTCTTGGAGCGATAGGATTTACGAACCATTAAATAAGATTTAACGCAGATTTGCGCAGATAGAGCGCTGAGTTACGCAGAATTAGTTAGACTAATAATTCTACTTCTTGGCTTAAATATCATCTTTTTTGATAACATCGAAGATAATATCTAGGGATGAGGAACAAAATATAATTCGCCAGGTAATGCTTTTTTTTGAATCGGTATTTAATTCTAAATCATATAAATATGCATGAGAATGATTTATCCTATTTAATTAGGGGTATTTCCTTCAGTATTCATTCCGAACTTGGGCCTGGTTTATTAGAATCTGTATATGAATCAGCATTAGCCTATGAACTCAGAAATTCAGGATGTGATGTAAAAACTCAACTTGGAATCCCCGTTAGGTATAAAGAAATAAAAATAGATCAGGGATTTAGGGCAGATATATTAGTTAATGATAAAGTTGTCATAGAGGTCAAATCAGTAGAGTCACTAAGTGAAGTGCATTACAAACAATTGCTTACTTACTTAAAACTTTCGAATAAAAAATTAGGTTTGCTGATTAATTTCAATGCCACCTCTCTTAGGGGGCAAATAAAAAGAATAGTTAATGGCTTATAAGCGATTAAAAATCAAAAACTCCAATAAAATCTGCGATAATCCGCGGATAACTCTGCGAAACTCAGCGAGAAAAATCCATTGAAATTAAGGAAACTATAGTCCCAAATATCCTCATTCAAAAGCCCTTAAGTTGATTTCTAAAATATGATACAAATATCGTATTTTGCCCTATCCGAAATAACAACAAATCAACTAACATTATGCGCTTTTTAGGTTTACTACTGCCATTGGTGCTCATCATGGCCTGCTCATCCGATGTATCCGAATCTTTGATTAACGATATAAAAAAAGAAAAATTCAAAGTCTCATCTCCTGATGGGAAAAACCAAATCATCTTTAATCTGGAAGATGGAGTCCCTTATTATTCAGTAAACAGAGGAGAGATATCTATTCTAGCAAAGTCCAGACTAGGATTTGAGTTGCAGGATATTCCTGATCTGAAAGATAATTTCAAAATCAAATCCAAAAGCTATAACAAGCACGACGAAACCTGGACTCAGGTTTGGGGCGAAAAAAAGAATATCCGTGATCATCATAATGAAATGAGAATCACACTTCAGGAAAAATCTGATTTAGAACGTGAATTAGTCATTGTTTTCAGAGCTTTTGATGATGGGATTGGATATCGTTATGAATTTCCTGAGCAAGAAAACCTTCAGGAATTCAACATAATGGATGAATTGACGGAGTTTGCTTTAACAGGAGATCATACCGCTTGGTGGATTGGTGCATATCAATGGAATCGCTATGAATATCTCACAAGAACATCGCCTGTTTCGCAAATCGATACTGTAATAACGCCATTGACCATGCGTACGGATGATGGATTATATTTAAGTTTTCACGAAGCAGCTTTGGTAGATTATTCTACTATGACTTTAGAGCGTGTTGATGGTTTGAAACTTTACTCAAACATTCAACCTTGGCACGATGGCGTTCGGGTAAGAACACAAGCGCCATCCGTTACTCCTTGGAGAACTCTGCAAATTGCTGAGAATCCCGGTGATTTGATTACTTCCTATTTGATTCTCAATCTAAATGAGTCAAATAAAATCGAAGATACTTCTTGGATTGAGCCAGCCAAATATGTGGGTATCTGGTGGGAAATGCATTTAGATAAATCTACCTGGGGTAGCGGAGACAGACACGGAGCCACCACTGAAAATGCAAAGCGCTACATTGATTTTGCTGCCAAGCATGGTATTCCTCATGTACTAGTAGAAGGATGGAATATTGGCTGGGATGGTGAATGGTATGCCGATGGTGTAGTATTTTCATTTACGGAAGCTTATCCGGATTTTGATTTGCATGGTGTGGCTCAATATGCTCTTGATAATGGGGTGCGTTTAATGGGTCACCATGAAACATCAGCCAGTGTTGAACATTACGAAGCACAAATGCATGATGCTTTTCAACTGTATGAGGAGCTTGGCGTACGTGCTGTAAAATCAGGCTATGTTGGTCATGGGCAAGAAATTTTCTGGACTGACGAAGATGGAAACAGAAACTTTGAATGGCATCATGGGCAGCACATGGTTAATCACCATCAACGAGTAGTAGAATTAGCGGCTCAGCATAAAATTTCTTTGAATGTTCACGAAGGTGTTAAAGACACCGGTTTGAGAAGAACCTGGCCAAACCTCATGACCAGAGAAGTAGCCCGTGGACAAGAATATAATGCCTGGGGTTGGGGAGAAGAAGGTGTTTGGGATGGTAATAGTAACCCCCCAAATCATGTCTTGTTACTTCCTTTTACCAGAAACCTAGCTGGTCCTTTTGACTATACTCCTGGAGTAGTTGATTTACTATTTGATGAATATCGTCCGGATAACAGAGTGAATCATACTTTAGCAAAAGAATTAGCCTTGTATGTTGTGATTTATAGTCCATTACACATGGCCGCTGATTTGCCACAAAACTACGAAGCGCGACCTGATGCATTTCAATTCATCAAAGATGTACCTGTAGATTGGTACGATACGAAAGTTCTGCATGCCTCAGTAGGAGAATACGTAACCATAGTACGTAAAGACCGCAATTCTGAAGATTGGTATTTGGGAAGTATAACTGACGAAGAACCCCGCAGTTTTTCAACCAACCTCGAGTTTTTAACAGAAGGCGTTACTTATTTGGCTCAAATTTATCGTGATTCTGAAGATGCCAACTGGGATACCAATCCTTACGGTTTTGTAATAGAAGAAATTGAAGTCAGGGCAGGGGATGAATTCCCGCTTGAACTCGCACCTGGCGGGGGAATGGCAGTTAGATTTACGCCAATAGATTAAAATAAATGGGCTATTTTT
>SKIC01000090.1 GCA_007116685.1 Balneolales bacterium | reverse complement strand
TGATTTTAGATTACTTCCTAAAGAATCTGACTGGCAGAAATTAAAACAGATTCTGCTGCGCAAAAATAGTATTGAAAACCTCGAGCTTCAATTCAAAAGAGCAGATCAATCTGTGATTTGGGTAAATATCACAGCCATGTACTATCCTGAGGAAGGATATTTTGAGGGTGTAGTTGTTGATAATACAGAAAGAAAGCTAGCTGAAGTTTTACAGGACGCTCTTTATAGAATTGCAGACTTAACGGCCTCTTTTCGAGATCTTGATTATTATTACAGGCAGATTCATCAGATTGTAGAAGAGCTGATGCCTGCCAATAATTTTTTTATTTCTGTTTATAACAAGAAGAATCAGACCTTATCATATCCCTATTTTGTGGATGAAAAAGACGGAGAGTCCGCACCAAGCCAAGATTATAATCAAAAGAATCTAACTCAGTTAGTTATTGAAAATGGCAATGCATTATTGGTAAATAGTCAACAAATTGATGCATTAGTGGCAAAAGGTTTAGTGGACAAAATCGGGGCTGATTGTAACCTTTGGCTTGGTGTACCACTTAAATCTCACGAAGGTGTTATTGGAGCTATAGTTACACAAGTATATGATAGCAATGAAATACTTACGGAAAGACATTTAGATATCCTCACTTTTGTGTCGCAACACGTGGCTACAGCTATTGTCAGAAAGGAAAATGATGACAATATAATTAGAGCTAAAGAAGAAGCAGAAGCTGCCAGCAAAGCAAAATCAATTTTCTTAGCGAATGTAAGTCATGAACTAAGAACGCCATTAAACTCAATAATTGGCTTTACCAGACGCGTTTTGAATAAATCCGATGATATGGACAAGAGAAATGTAAATGCTCTTGTAACGGTGAAAAGAAACGCAGAAAATCTACTTACTCTGATTAATGACATTTTGGACTTGTCAAAAGTAGAAGCTGGAAAAATTTCCTATCGACCACAAAAAGTTAATTTGGTTGAAATAACAACCAATGTTGTTCAAGAATTGGAACCAGCGGCAACCACTAAGGGAATATCCATACAAATTGATGCGCCTTCAAGTATAATTACGTTTTCAGACCCAGTCCGCCTTCGGCAAATAATGTTTAATATTGTTGGAAACGCTGTCAAATTCACTGATGATGGAGAAATAAAAGTAAGCTGCGAAACTAATGACTCTGAAACACTTGCTTATATAAACGTTAAAGATACTGGCCTTGGTATTCCGGAGGATAAATTGGATGCCATTTTTAATATATTTGAACAAGCAAACTCAGATCGTGACGAAGCAAGAGGCGGAACCGGACTTGGGTTGAGTATTTCAAAAAGATTAATTGAGCAAATGGATGGTAAAATCACAGTCACTTCAGAAGTTAATGTTGGTAGTGAGTTTACTGTGATATTTCCATTACTTAAAAAACGTGATTAATGATTACAGAATTAGATTACCCAATAAAGGCACTTATTATTGATGACCTTTCAGATAATAGAGAGCTTTTACGCCTTGATCTTGAAGATGAAATTGAAAATATAGAAGTAGACGAGGCTGAGAATGGTCAAAAAGCTCTGGAGCTGTTGGCAGAGAACGAATATACCATAGTTATTTGCGATGTGATGATGCCCAGGCTGGATGGTTATGAAGTATTAGAAGCCTCTCGAAAACTTTCAAATAATGCGGAAGTACCTTTTATCTTTTTGTCTGCAAATAAACAAAAAGATGCCGCAGAAACGGGTTTAAAAGCAGGTGCCATCGATTACCTAACCAAACCCTATAATCTCACTGAACTGATTTATAAGGTTAGAAATCTATCCAGAGTTAAACATCTTTATCAGAAGATAAACGATTCAAAAGAAGAACTTGAGCGAATAAACGAAGATTTGAAGCGACTTAATGAAGAAAAAGATGATGTTTTGCGGATAGTGAGTCATGATATGAGGAGTCCGCTATCAAGTATCATCGGATTGGCAGCTATTCTGAAGGATGGCGATTATAGTTCAGATGAAGAAGTACATGAGTTATCAAATATGATTCAGTATAGTGGGGAAAACCTACTCAAACTAGTAAACTCTCTTCTTGATGTTGCAAAACTTGAATCCGGAGTTATTAAAATCGAAAAAGAATTTGTCTATCTGAGATACTTCCTTGAGAATATCTTGTATGGTTTTGAACCACTGGCAAAAAAGAAACAAATTGAACTTGTAATTTTACTGCCCGAGCAGAAGTGCAAACTATTTATCGACAAACCTAAAATTCATCAAATTGTCAGCAATTTGGTATCAAATGCATTAAAGTTTACTCCATTTAATGGGAAAGTGACCATAGAGTTTAATGTGAATGGTAAAGATCTCCATTTTTGTGTTGCTGACACCGGTATTGGAATAGAAAGCGAAATGCTTGATGAAATATTTAAAAAGTTTGGTAATTATCAGCGCCAAGGAACATCTAAGGAGAAGGGAACTGGTCTGGGATTGTCAATTGTTAAGCGATTTGTAGAATTACATGGTGGTACAATTAAAGTTGAGTCTAATACTTCAGAAGGAACAAAATTTAAAATTGTGATTCCTGAAGTTGTAAACCAGTAATCTTCAGGGCAAAACAAAACTCAACAGTAAGATTATAAAGCTTACTAATAAAAGTATTAGCCTGAAACGGGTGCGGAACATAATAGGGTGAAATAACAAGCCAAAACTCAATGGATGTTGTTCCAGCCAATCATAGTAATGGTGACGATGCAAAGACCCCAAAGCCATTGTTATGTGTCCATGCAAAACAGTCATTGTAAATGGACTTGCAAAAAATAAAGCACCTACTATACTGGTGAAGTGATCTATCTGAAGTACTTGACACAGATAATAATAAGGCCAAGAAAAAAGGATAAGCATGGCTGGTGTAAGCAACCAGTTAATCATACTTATCCTTTTGTAATTTCTTTCCGTTAATTCAGGAAAGGCCATTTAATATTGATATTCTAATTCTGCCAGTGCTTCTAATCTGGCTGCTTCAAATTCATCTCCGGGAGTCCATGCCGGACGCTCCGCTACATTTGCCACATATCTAGCTACATGAAAAATTAATTGAGTATCCTCGGCGGCACCTCTCAAATCCCACCAATCATGAACCTCATCATTTACAGTATGATAAATTTCAGAGGTTTTAGCACGAACTTCCTCCAGATATCCTTCAGGGTAATCTAAAAACTCATCGCCTCTGTTTGGGTAAAGTGCAGGAACACCAATTTGAGCAAATGCAAAATGATCAGAGCGATAATAGAAACCTTGTTCGGGGTTTTGGTCAGGTTTTACCACTCGGTTCATTCTGCGTGCTTCTCGAAGAAGAATATCATCTAAAGTTGAACGTCCGTATCCGATAGCTACAATATCTCTGGTGCGTCCAAAAATATTTGCGGAATCTAAATTGATATTAGCAGCAAGATTTGCACGGTGAATAGGAGGGTTTTGAGCAAAATATCGGGAACCTAATAATCCTGCTTCTTCCGCAGTCACGGTAACAAAATAAACTGTTCGTTTCAGTTGATCTGAAATTTCATACATAGTTCTGGCAAGCTCCAATACTTGTGCTACACCGCTGGCATTATCCCATGCACCATTGAAGATTCCATCAGGTCCGGCTCCTAAATGATCATGATGCGCAGAAAAAACCAATGCTTGTTCGTTTAATTCAGGATCACTGCCTGTGATTTTTCCTACAACGTTGGTTCCGGTTATGCTTCTGTATGTTGCATCTAAACTTGCACTTAATGTGATATTCTCCAGAGGTACTGGCTCAAAACCCTGACTTTCAGCATTGCTTAGTTGTTCTTCTAAATCTAAACCTGCTGCTTTGAAAAGAGCTACACTACTGTCATAATTTAACCAGCCTTCCAGTTCCATAGGATATTCGGGAGTAACCATCAGGTTAAAACGCTCTAAAGACCAGCTGTTCTGAACTACTGACCAAGGATAGCCTGCCGTTTCTTCGGTAAAAATGATAAGGGCTCCCAAAGCTCCCATTTCACGTGCTTTCTCAAATTTATAAGCCCAACGGCCATAATACAGGCGAATGCCTCCACCAAACTTATCTTCATATCTAACCGGATTAAAATTCTTTACAACCAGAATTTTACCGCTGACATCAACACCTTTAAAGTCATCCCAATCTTCTTCAGGTGCCTGAATTCCATATCCAACGTAAATCAACTCCGCATCTTCAATACGAACTTGCTCTTGCTGATCACCGGGCCAAGCCATGAATTCAGCACCATAAGCAAAATTCTCTATGGTTCTGCCATTTTGTTTGATTTGGAGTCTTGCCGTTTGATGATTAGTGGATTGCCCCAATAAAGGCACTTCTTGCCTAAATGTCCCATCAGGCATTCCTGGCTCAATTCCGATATCCTCCATTGTAGAAATAATATAGTCCAGAGCTTT
>SKIC01000045.1 GCA_007116685.1 Balneolales bacterium | reverse complement strand
TAAGTGTCAGGATGACACCGAAATAGTACAGCGGGTGAAGATCACCTCGGCGGGTAGAACCTTAAAATTTCTCCCATCTAGCCCACAAGAGGAATCACCATCTTATCTCAATTATTCATTGAGTATGATTAAATATTGCTTTATCTTAAAAGCTTGTCGCAAAATCATTAATGATAGTTTTTACTGGTTATGCCAAAAATGAAAACAAAAAGTGGTGCCAAGAAACGTTTCAAACTTACCGGTTCCGGTAAAGTTAAGCGTAAGAAGGCGTTTACAAGCCACATCCTGACTAAAAAGTCACCAAAGCGTAAGCGTAATTTGCGTAAGGCTACGTTGGTAAATGATGCCAACATGGACTCTGTACGCGGTATGCTTCCATACGCATAATAAATTATAATTTTCACTTTTAATAAACGCAGAAAATGCCACGTTCAGCTAATAAAGTGGCTTCCCGTCGCCGTCGCAACAAGATTCTGAAGAGTGCGAAAGGTTACTGGGGTGCGAGGAGCAAAGTTTACACCGTTGCCAAAAACGCGGTTGAAAAGGCCCTTCAATACCAGTATCGCGACAGGAGAGTCAGAAAAAGAGAATTCAGAAAGCTCTGGATTGCGCGTATCAACGCTGCAGCTCGTTTAAACGGAACTACTTATTCCCGTTTAACTGGTGCCATGAAAGCAAAAGGTATCGAGATTAACCGTAAGGTTCTCTCAGACCTCGCTGTTCATGAGCCAGAGGCTTTCAGTGCTGTGGTTAAAGCCGCACTGGATTAATCTCTCCAAATCAATGTGCCGGCAAGTCCAACGGATTTGCCGGCTTTTTTTTACCCCGTTGATGTGATATGAAGAAGTCAGATATTCAAGAACTTATCCAAAAAATTGAGTCTTTCAACGCCAAATCTCATGAAGATTTAGAGCAATTCCGACTCAAATACCTCTCACGTAAAGGCCGCATCCCCGAATTACTGGCAAAAATTGGTCAGGCTGCTAAAGAAGACCGCGCCTGGATGGGACAGCAACTCAATAAGCTGAAGCAATTAGCGAATCATAAATTTGAAACGCTGCAAGAAGAACTGACCGAGAGTCAGGCTTCTTCTTTTAATGCCAGAGAAGATATTACACTTCCACCTGCTGCTCGTGATATTGGTAGTTATCATCCCCTAACGCAGACACTTCAGGAAATGAAGTCTGTTTTTTTCAGAATGGGATATACCATAGCAGACGGTCCGGAATTAGAAGACGACTTCCACAATTTTACAGCGCTCAATTTTCCGCCTGAGCACCCTGCCCGTGATATGCAGGATACTTTTTTCATTCGCAAAGACGAAGAAAATCCAGCCAATGATCAGGTATTAAGAACGCATACCTCCCCTGTTCAAATTCGTTTAATGAAGCAGGAAAAACCGCCCATACGAGCCATTATGCCAGGTCGTGTGTACAGAAATGAGTCTATCACAGCGAAATCTTACTGCTTATTCCACCAAGTGGAAGGCTTATATGTGGATAAAGGCGTCAATTTCGCAGAATTAAAGCAGACGCTCATTTCATTTGCTGAGCAAGTTTTTGGAAAAGGCATCAAATACCGTATGCGTCCGTCTTTCTTCCCATTCACTGAGCCTAGTTTAGAAATGGATATTTGGTGGGAAACAGAAACCCGGGAGGGACAATGGATGGAAATTCTTGGTGCAGGAATGGTGCATCCGAATGTATTACGGGCTGTTGGCCTTGACCCTGAAGTGTACAGTGGATTTGCTTTCGGAATGGGCGTTGAGCGCATCACCATGCAGCGTTATGGCATAGATGATATCCGCCTTTTCTACGACAACGATGTGAGATTTTTAGAGCAATTCTAATACTTTCACCCGAAAAACATCGCTTTCGTAACCCTTTTGATTATCAGATTATTTACCTATGAAAATTTCCTCTAACTGGCTTTACGATTATATCGACACCGATCTCAGCCCTGAAGAATTGGCTGATATTTTAACACATACCGGTCTTGAAGTTGAAGAAGTGACCGAAACCGGTTTTGATTTTGACGGTATCGTGGTTGGCAAAGTGATTTCAGCTGAGAAACACCCTAACGCCGACAAATTAACCTTGTGCAAGGTGGACGTTGGTGATACTACCCTTCCCATTGTTTGCGGAGCCCCAAATGTTGCTGCCGGCCAAACCGTTGCTGTGGCCACTGTAAATTCTGAGTTGCCCATTATTTTGGATAATGGCAAAAGGCTCAAAATCAAAAAGAGCAAAATCAGAGGTGAGGTTTCAGAGGGGATGATTTGTGCTGAGGATGAGCTCGGCTTGGGCGAAAACCATGATGGTATTATGGTTTTAGATAACGAACTCTCTGCCGGATTACCTTTGAGCGAAGTATTTGGCTCTGATTTAGATCATGTAATTGAGATCGGTTTAACGCCAAACCGCCCTGATGCGAGTTGCCACATCGGTTGTGCCAGGGATATTGCTGCGGTAACCGGAGATGAATTGCTTCTTCCTGAGGCTACATTTTCTCCTGAGAAATCAGACCTTGGTGATCGTATCAAAGTCAGCATCAAAGACACCGACAAATGTCATCGCTATGTGGGTTTGATGGTTGTGGATGTAACCGTTCAGGAATCTCCGGACTGGCTCAAAAAACGACTTTCGGCCATTGGCTTGCGCCCCATCAACAATATCGTGGATGTAACCAATTACGTACTTCACGAAATGGGTCAGCCGCTCCACTCTTTTGATTATGATTTATTGAACAGTAAACACATTATAGTTCAAAGCTTCGACAAAGAGACAGAGTTTACCACTTTGGATGATGTAAGCCGAAAAGTCCCGTCCGGAACACTATACATTTGCGATGGTGATCAACCTGTGGCACTTGCGGGAATCATGGGCGGACAAAACTCCGAAATCAATCCTGATACCAAAAATGTATTGATTGAAAGCGCCTGGTTTGAGCCTGTTGGCATTCGTAAATCTTCCAAGAAACTGGCATTACAAACCGATTCTTCCTACCGGTTTGAGCGTGGTGTTGATCCAAATCTCACACTTCGTGCTGCTGTTAGATGTGCCGAATTAATTGCTCAATTGGGCGACGGAACCATCCTCAATGGTGTAGTAGATACGCATCCTGTAAAACTCGAAACACGAAAAGCTGATTTACGATTTCAGCGATTGACGGATATTTTGGGTACCGAAATCGAGCGCGAAACTACCGTTGGTATCTTGCAGCGTCTGGGTTTTGAATGCGAAGGAACTGATGATTTGGTTTCCTGCACTATTCCTTCCTGGCGTCCTGATGTAAATACTGAAATTGACTTAATCGAAGAGATTGCGCGTATTTTCGGGTACAATAATATTCCGAATCCGGATCATCTAATTATCCGTGACATCCGCCCGATTCCTCTACGTGAGCGATTTAAAGAGGAAGTTCGCCATGCGGCTCAGAGTTTGTCGTATCGTGAAATCTACACAAACAGCTTATTACCGGAATCCTTTGCAGGTGCGTTGGAAAACCCGGACTCTTTGGTTGCTACCCTGAATCCAATCACAAAAGATCAGGCTTTAATGCGACCTACTTTGACCTATGGTTTTCTGAGATCAGTAACCTATAATGCCAATCGTAAGGCAAATTCTCTGCGATTTTTCGAAATCGGAAATGTTTTTGAAAAAGCTGACAGAGGTACTTATGTGGATGGCGTGAGAGAGCGCACTATGGTATTACTGGGTGTGGCCGGAGTGAAAAACCACGAACATTGGTATGCCGGCAAGCAGGAAGACTATCAGATTTTTGATTTGCTTGCTGATGTGGACGGATTTCTCAAAAAACTCGAACTGGGTGAGTATTGGATTAACCGCGAGTCGAATACAAATCTTTCTATTTGCTACGGTTCCCGCAAAAAGCCATTACTCTTGGCGCAGGTTTCTTATGCAGATAAGAAACTCACCAAAATTACAGACACGGAAATTCCGGCGTTTACAGCTGAGTTTGATTTTGAAGTTTTGTTGCAGCTCAAAGAAAAGCAAAAAGCCAAGAAATACACTCCTATCCCAAAATTTCCAGCCTTTGAATTTGACCTTGCCGTAGTGGTTGGCTCAGATGTACCTGCCGGCGATATGATTAAAACCATCAAAGGCACAGCTGGAAATCTGCTTTCGTCCATTTCTGTTTTTGACGTGTTCGAGGGAAAATCTCTGGGAGAAGGAAACAAAAGTATTGCTTTCCGCATGCAGTTCTTATCGAATGAGAAAACATTGACTATCAGCGATGTAGACCCTATAATCAATACAATTCTTACCGAACTTGGTAAAAAATATCAGGCGGCGCTAAGGTCATAATTATTGATACTTATGGAAAGTACGGTTACAGAGTCAAATGCCTTTAAGGAATTTCAGGCGCTCACCGCTCGTCTTGAAGCTGAGGTTAATTTTCTTATCGAAGAAAACAAACAGCTGAAAAACCAGCTGGAGGAGATGAAAAATC
>SKIC01000311.1 GCA_007116685.1 Balneolales bacterium | reverse complement strand
CTTATCAGAAACTTCTTCTGCTGCCCGTGTGAGTATTCATTGATCTTTGCATTCCGGTCCAGGTCAAATTGCTGGAAAACATCCCAAAAGTAACTTTCCTCAAAATTCTTATAGAAGTAGGCATGTAATTCCACATAACGCTCAGGAGTGAAAGAAGGCAGTTCAAATTGTTCGGGTATGAAAAAAAATTGCTCTAGAAATGCCGTTGTTCTCTTATTCGAATCAATTCCGTTTAAAAAGATTGTGCCCTCGTCTGGATAGATGAGTCCGGCTATGTTATTAAGCAAGGTAGTTTTCCCCGAACCGTTTAAACCGAATAAGCCATAAGTCTTTCCGGACTCAAAACGTATTGTGATATTATTGAACAATTTCTGCTTCTTTTTGAAACCGAAACTGAGATTTTCTAATTGTATTGCAGACATTATGCGTTTGATCTGATATTTGGATTTTCCAAGCCTACGTCAAGATTCAAAATATGTTCACCCGATTTTGATATCGTGTAGAGCAATTTAGGAAAAATTTTTAAAGTTCTAAATATCAGAGACTTAAGAACTACTCTTCCACTAAGAATAGCTTCTCCTGGATTTTCTCAAGTAAAATTGCAGCGTGCCAACCATCCACCAAAGCATGATGGGCTTCAATAGAGAAAGGCAACCAGGTTTTCTCTTCGCTTCGGTGATATTTCCCAATAGTAAAAATTGGAATCGCATTTTCCGCAAATTTTTTCCGGGGATGTTTTACCGCTGAGAAGTGAATCCAAGGTAAAATGGACACATGTACTTTGTCCTGCTCTTCAGAATGACGCCTCAGATCAGCACTTTGTTTGTGGAGGGAAATATGCTCGTCTGATTTTTGAACAAACTCATGAGGCTCTGAATAAAATGGCAGATAGGTAAAAGAGAACCGTCCATCCTCGTGTTTTACAGTGATACCGCACTTTAGCGTTCTATATTGCCAAACCTTGTCATCTTCGATTCTCATACAAAACTCGGGAACCTCATGGATAGAGCTAATCAAAATATGCAAAAACCGAAGATTAAACTTCTGCCCGGTTGATTTTGAATAGTTGACTAAAGGCCCAACATCCAGGCGAGTTGAGATATTAAAAAAGGGATCCTGATAATCTTTAAAAAATTGCCAGGCATCTTTCCTCACCCAGGAATCAATATCTACCAACCACTTATTTTGAGACATATCAGGGATTTATGCCTCCAAATTCGTTTATAGAGGTAATATCAAGTTGCTCAAGAATATGAGGTAGCAAAGATGTTTTATAATTCTCATGAATTACCTCTAAAACGGTATAATTATCTAAAAACACAGCCACTGATTCCATTTCATCAGTTGAATGATGCCGGAATGGTTTGGAAACCCAAACTGAGATATCCGCCGGACCCGTTGTGGAGGTCCCTTGCTTCTGTTGCTGATACAAGCCTTTGTTTTCGGTAAAATCGCGGATTACGATCCGTAAAACTTCACCATCATTCCGATAATACATTTGTTCGATATTATCGAGTATTTGTGGATTGGACTCATTTCTCATAAACAGAACGGCGTCTTTGCGGAAATCTTCGGGAGATTCCGGGAAAAGAGCCGCTATTTCCTGGGCTTTAGCATAGTAAGCAGGCTGCGCCAAAGCAGGGATGGTCTGCGTAAGAAAAAGAGCAAAGAAGACAATGAGAACACTGCTCTTCATTTACCACCGGGTTTCATCATTTGAAACATTTTCTTTAGCTGAGAACGGGGAGCTGCTTGCGTAATAAAGTTAAACTGACCTGATTTTAAGCGCTCACCGCCATCAATAACCACGTTTTCGCCGGTCATATATGCTGATAAATCAGACATCAGAAAAGCAGCTAAGTTCGCCAATTCTACATGTTCCCCGTAGCGCTTTAAGGGAATCAATGCTTTGTATCTTTCTTCCACTTTGGGATCTGGCATTAATCGGCTCCAAGCGCCTTTTGTCGGGAATGGACCGGGGGCAATAGAATTCAATCTGATGTTATACTCGCCCCATTCGTAGGCAAGAGAGTTGGTCATGGCAAGCACTCCGGCTTTGGCACATGCAGATGGCAGAACAAACGCTGAGCCTGTTTCTGTGTAGGTAGTTACTATGTTGATAACGGAGCCCGGCGAGCCTGCATCAATCAATCGCTTTCCAAATTGCTGGGTGCAATTAAAAGTACCATTGAGGACAATGCCAACAACCGAATTGAAAGCATTAGGCGATAAATCTTCGGATGCAGACAGGAAGTTTCCAGCCGCGTTGTTCACAAGCCCGTTGATTTCTCCCAATTCTTCAGAGAGCTTATCAAACATTTCGCCAACAGCCTCATAATCTCGAACATCGACGGAGTATGTGGCTACTTTGTTACCAAAAGCTTTTAGCTCTTCGGCTGTTTTATCCAGCTTATCCTGTGATCTGCCGCAAATAGCCACATTGGCACCTAATTCAGCGAATTTTAGTGCCATGGCTTTGCCCAAACCGCTACCGCCACCGGTAACGAGAATGTTTTTACCGGTGAGGGTATCTTTGGTAAACATAATGCTTAATCTTCCTTATAAATATTTTCGATTTGTTTCTTGTACTTCTCTTTAACAACCGGACGCTTCATTTTCATAGTTGGCGTTAACTCACCGGTTTCGATAGTTAGAGGATGGCTTAGAATTTCGAACTTCTTAACCTGCTCCCACTTCGGAAGTTTTGCGTTTACTTCATCAACTTCAGCTTGAATAAGTTCTCTTACCTTAGGATCGTCAGGCATTTTTTCTGCTACCATTTCCGGAACTTTGCCCTGAATATTTTCAAGGCTAGGAATAATCAGTGCAGAGCAGAACTTACGACCATTTCCAAGTACGCAGCATTGCTCAATCAGCAAACTATTGGCCAATTCACCTTCAATATTCGAAGGCGCAACATACTTACCGGTTGATAATTTGAAGAGATCTTTTTTACGGTCGGTGATATAGAGGAATCCGTCATTATCAAATTTCCCAATATCTCCTGTATGAAACCAACCATCAACCAATACTTCGGCTGTTTTATCCGGTAGTTTGTAATAACCTTGCATCACGTTGGGACCTTTACAGAGAATTTCACCGTCATCAGCAATTTTTACTTCCACGCCTTGAATTGGCTTACCTACCGAACCCACACGATTGGCATCTTTTGCGGTAACCGCAATTACAGGAGAAGTTTCAGTCAAACCGTAACCTTGACCGCAATACAAACCTATAGAATTGAAAAAGCGCATTACCTGAGGTGTCAAAGCGGCTCCACCACTAATCATGCCCAAGAGATTTCCACCAAGCCCTTCACGGATTTTGGAGTAAATGAGTTTATCAGCAATTTTGTATTTGAAGCCTGGATTTGGATCCTCAAGGTCTTTGTTTTCAGCAAGGTGCAGGGCCCAAATGAAGAGTTTCTTTTTCAATCCAGATAATTCATCCGGCTTAGAACGCATCTTAGCGTATACTTTTTCCAGTAATCTTGGGACAGTAGCGAAGAAGTGAGGTTTAACATTTTTGATATCATCCACGATTTCTTCAAGCACCTCAATGTAGTGGATGGAAAAACCAAGATAGATATATAGATAATCGAGCATACGCTCAAAAATGTGAGACAGAGGCAAGAAAGAGAGTATTTGTAAATCTTTCTGATCTTCGGTGAATGGAACTCTGTCCAACGAAGACATAACGTTACTTGCAATATTTCCGTGAGTAAGAATTACCCCTTTAGGCACACCTGTGGTTCCGGAAGTGTAAATGAAAGAAGCATAATCGTCAGGACTGACTTCCGATTTCATTTTTTCAAAAAGCCCCGAATCTTTCGCATGAAGCTCAGCACCTTTTGCCATTACATCATCCATAGTAAGCGCTTTTTCATACGTTACATCAACGATGCCAACTACATGTTTTAAGGTTGATACGCTGGATACATGAGGTGCAAAGCCTTCGAATAACTCCTGCTTAGAGCATACATAAATTTTAGCTTCGGAATTTTCAAGGATATACTTGATCTGATCACCGGGTTGCGTTGTATATATAGGAACATTCACAGCCCCAAGGGATAAGATGGCCTGATCAGCAATAATCCATTCCGTGCTATTTTCTGAGTGTAAGGCTACTCTGTCGCCTTTTTTTATTCCTAAGTCATGAAGACCAAGTGCAAAATTTCGAACTTTCTCTTTAAACTCCTCAACACTTGTTGGAATCCACTTTCCGTTTCTTTTTGTATTCAAGACGTTTCCGGTACCGTTTTTTTTCAGTCCCTCGTCTATGATATCAAGAATGGTATAATTAGTTGTCAGCGACATGGTACTTGCTGTTACGTTTATCTTTTTGTTAAAACCTCTGCGATAATGATTTATGGCATAACTTATTGATAATCAATGTAGCCATACTGATTAATAAACTACAAATTCAGGAAGCATTCAATACACATCTTAAATATATTAAAAAGAGTACAATAACACTGTTAACCTTAAACTTAGGTTAGATTCTAAATCCACTTTTTTTAAATTTTTAAATCTTATGAAGATGTTCGAAAATGCAAAGGTTGCTCCTGAATTGGTTGAAAAACTGTCCTGGTTTGCTAAATATGCTAAGCCAAATATGGGGGAAACTCTTGGCATAGAGTTTCTCAGTTTTGAAACAGGTGCCGTTACAGCATCCATGCCGGTAAATTCTTCTACTCACCAGCCTTTCGGTGTGTTACATGGTGGCGCATCAGTAGCCTTTGCCGAAACATTGGCATCTTTTGGGGGATGGCTGATGGTTGATGGCAGAAAGTGGACTACCGTTGGCGTTGAGATTAATGCTAATCATATCCGCCCGGTTGCGTCAGGACTTGTATTCGGAGAAGCAAAATGTTTACATCAGGGGAAAACAACACAGGTCTGGGAAATAAAAATAACCAATCAGCACCAAAAACTGGTATGCATTAGCAGATGCACCCTGGCAGTTATTCCAATCCCTAAGGATTTTGATAAAACTGCATCATAAGTTTGCGACGGGCTACCGGAAAAATACTTTCTGGAAATGGGAAATCCAGATCTGTTTGACAAGCATAGGTAGCAGGATTAGGTAAATCCGAATACTGTTTAATCAAATCTAACTTGATGTCTGTCGGTGGTTTTTCAGCGTAATTATGAACAAGCGTTTTCAGAAATTTGGTTTTCAGAGTTCTGTATTTTTCTTTTGACGCAGTAAAAAGACTTATTTCAAATTGATATAAACGAATATTCCTTTTGAAATTATCAGGAATCATAAAATAACCTTCATTTAAGTAACGAGGCTCCATACCTACTTTTTCCAATTCCAGATTTTCGTTGATGAATTCAAAGATAGATACACCTTCCTCACTCACAGATTGAATTTTAGGCAAAGCCCATTCAATCAAATCCTCTACAGAACGTAAATTACCAGATCCAGGAGCCGTGATTTCATAATCCAGCGTTTTTTCCTCCAGATTCATGCCCGTTATTCTTTTCGGAAATTCAGATTTCATGCCCTCAAAAGAATTCTTTAGCGTAATCAAATTATCATGCAATCTGCTAAGTTGCCCCAGTTCCGGATAAAGTCGATTTCTTTTAAACTTATGCAGACAATTTTGTAAGTAAGCAAGGATATGATATTGCCTCTTTTCTAAATCATCTTGAACTGACGTAAAAATATCTATGTCAATTTTACCCATATCAATACACTCAATTGAATTCTCAAATCAAAGAATAACTAACGTGAATTGATATATTTAATTACTTTAATGAGATAAAATCAAGATATCACTAAAAAATATTAGCCGATACGTGAATAGCAGAAAAGTATCAAATTGCCTTATTCTCTTGAGCCGGCTTCTCTTAGTGTTCTAATTACACCCGGGTGATCAACCGAGATAGCATGGTTCATTACACTCGTTCCACGGGTGGTTCGCGCATTAACATCTGCTCCGTTTTCAATCAAGAATGTAATCAAATTCACGTGACGGCCTACGATGGCATACATGATAGGAGTCCATCCATTATGGTCACGAACATTGATATCAGAACCTGCTTCCAGCAAACTAGTAACGATATTTTGATGGCCTCTTGAGGCGGCGTAAATCAATGCATCTTTTCGTTCTACATCTCTGAGAGAAATATCTATTCCCTGACGAATTAACTCATTAACTACGTGGATATGGCCTAAAAACGATGCGTAATGTAATCCAGACCAACCATTTTGATCTTGGTCATTTACATCTGCTCCGTTTGCTGCAAGTAAGGTTACCACTCCGGGATTTCCTCTCTGGCTGGCAATGATTATTGGAGATTTGCCTGTACTTTGCCTCAAGTTGACCTGTGCATTTTTGCCGAGAAGTAATTGCGTAATCGGCAAATTTCCGGTTGATGCAGCGTACATTAATGCTGTTTGGCCATGCTGATCAACAAGATTTACATCAGCATTTAAGGATAAAAGTGTTTCTACAGTTGTTACATGCTGACGCTCAACGGCAAACATCAATGGAGTGTGGCCGTGTTGGTTGCGAATATTGACATTAGTGTTCATCATTATCAAAGAACGAACCTGCTCATCATCCGCTTTCCGTACCGCATCAAATAATAAATTCCCGTAACTGACTGCCTGAGATACAGAATGGCTTACAATTCCCAATAAAAAAAAGACAAGTAACAAACTTACTCTCATTGTCTGTATTCCTGTATAAGTGCTAAAATTTCAGGTTCTCCTCGCGATTGCAATATATCATAGGCAGAGGTAAAAGAGTAGTCCATATCTGTAATCCTTGCACCGGCTGCGAGCAACAATTTAAAGGTTCTGATATCGTCCGGCTCTATTTCCTCTTTAGCAAATGGACCTATGGAAGAATAATCAAAGCCCACTATAGCATTCCATGCGTTAGAAATATTATCTACGATGGCTTGGGCCGGAACTTTCAAATATACAGGCCAACCATCGCTTCTTCTTCTGGTGAAATCTCTGGCATCAACAACCTCTTCTTCAATTTCCGGTTCTTCATAAAAGCCTACACGATTAGAAGCCAGCCATATGGGGGTTTTCCCACGATTGTCTCGTATATGTACGTTTGCTTCGAGTTCCAATAGAATTTCTATAGCATTGGCACTGTGATGTTCTGCTGCTATATGTAAGGGTGTACGCCCAAAAGCATCTCTAGCATCAGGGTCTAATCCTCTGATTACTATCGGACGGATCAAAGAACTACAGTCAGACAAAGACGCAAAATGTAACACGCTACGATGCCCCACATCCCGGGCGCCAACACTAGCGTTGTTTTGCAATAAAAAGTGGGCTATATCCACATAGCAGGCCTCGGCGGCATACATTAAAGGTGTCTTTCCACTATTATCAACTACATTTACGGATTGCCCTGATCTTGCTAATCTGCTTACTTCTGATAAATTATTTTGCTCAACTGCTACGATTAGCTCCGTTTTCCCCCTGCGAATCATTTGCAAACGCTGGACTTCTTTTCTTTCCTCAGCAGAAAGCTGTTCAGGCTTTTCTTTTTCATCCTTATCGCCATCTTTCCAAAAGAAAAGCTTGTCAGCAACAGGTTGCAGAGTCTGGCAGCCTGCAAATCCAAAGGATAGCAGGAACAAAAACAGAATTAGCCTTTTGTGGATGAGCATTTTGTACATCTTTCGAAAATATGGAAAATCTGCACAAAGGAACAGATAACTCTGAATACAGCCCTGGAAATTAGCCTCATAGCTGTATTCAGAGTCGAATTTTATTTAAAAAGAGCGCTCAATCGGTTAGCCAGGGAATCAAAGACAGAATAAAGCACCGGTACAATTACCAAGGTTAAAAATGTAGCGAAAATCAATCCGCTAATAATTGCTGTTCCTAATGGTCCCCAGAACATGGTGTTATCAGAACCAATTTGAAAAGCCGGATCGAAATCTATCAATAATCCAACGAAATCGATATTTATTCCAAAAGTAAGCGGTACTAAGCCAAGAATAGTGGTTAGGGCAGTAAGCAATACAGGTCTCAAACGAATGGCGCCGGCCTCGACAATAGCCTCCATTTTCTCCATCCCTTTATCCAACAATTGCTTGATGTATTCCACTAATACAATGTTGTTTATACACACAATTCCCGCCAAACTGATAATCCCCACAAAGGTCATCAAACTAAATTCCGTGCGTGTCAGAATTAGGCCAAGCATTACCCCAATTAAGCTCAAACCAACGGCAACGAGGATAATCAGTGGTACTAAAAAACTATTGAATTTGAACAGCATCACAAGGAAAATAAGGGCAAAACCAAGTAATAAGGCAGTAGTTAAAAAGCCGAAACTTTCTTCCTGATCTTCGCTCTCACCTGTGTACTTAACTGTGTATCCAAAAGGAACAGACGATTCGTATTCCGCCAAATAATCCTGAACCTGAGCCAAAATTTGAGGTCCACTGAAACCTGCGGCTGCAAATCCTTCTACTACGGCTGTTCTGTTCATATTCAAACGAGTGATACTTCCAAATCCTGATGATTCTTCAAAAGAAGCCACAGAAACCAATGGGATTTGCTCACCGCCAGCAAAAATGGTGAGATTTTTAATGGCATCGAGGTCTTTTCTGTCCTCTTCCCGCAATCTTACAATGATATCGTACTCATCCTCTCCATCACGAAATGTGCTGGCTTCCAAGCCATTCATAGCAATTCGGATGGTTTGTGCGATTTCGGCAAGCGGTAAGCCTAATTGGCTGGCTTTTCTGTGATCGATATTTATGCTGTATTCCGGTGTTCCGCCACTCACGTTATCACTTACATCTACCAAACCCGGAATACGGCCTGTAGCAGATGCTTCCTGAAGCATTTGACGAATATCACGAGAAATGCGAACTACCTGCGTAAAGTCATCACCGGAGATTTCAATATTTACCGGCGGACCTGTTGGCGGTCCCTGCTGCTGCCCTTCTACTTGAATAGTTACGTCAGGAATTCCCTGGACGACGTTACGGATTTTGTCCATAGTTACGGAACTGGATTCGGTTCTATCGCCGAAATCGACCAAATAAACGGAAACTCTGGAATTTTCGGCAGAAGCCACACCACCACCAAAATCACCACCGCCGGGTATACCAACATTGAACAAGATATTCTTCACATTGGCACGGGTTGATTCGCTTTCCTGAAACAATTGATCAATTCTATCCTGAATCTCAAAAACGATTTCATTGCTCGTTTCTACGTTCATGCCGATCGGACCACTGATATTTATATCTATTCTGGATGGGTCTGTCTCAGGGAAAAAGCGAACTCCGGTTGGAGCAATGATGAACATTATGACGATACCGAATAGAGTACCAAAAGTGGTGTTTACCAGCTTTGCTCTGTTGTCTGTTAAAATCAGATTTGAATCTGATTTTCTGAAACTACCTAAAAACCCAATGAGCGCAATACTAATCGGCAAGGTTAATAATCTAACTATTTCATCTCCATCAATCGCTCTTTCACCAAGTGAGATGAGTCCAAGTATACCAGCCATAATAACAGCCAGAACCAAGCCAACAACAACAGCACTTTTCCCGGATAAAAAGATGGATTCAAAGGTATGTACCAAAATCCCAATAACTCCCAATCCGAAAAGAATACCGCCCAAGATGAGTACAAAACTTGAGGCTTCTGGAGACACGCCGCCAAGAATGGCTCCAAGAATAGCGAGTAAAGCACCTGCTGTAAAAGAGCCCAGAGCGAATGTGTTTCTCAACAGAGCGTTTTTTGGAGAGTAGTCTCGATTCAGCATCCACTGCAGGAATACTTTGTATTTTGCAATGAACTTTGGCAGACCTTTGGTAGTAAATTTATCTGCGAGCGGACTAATAATGAATTTGTATGTAATCCCAAAAAACAGTACCGCCAAAATGAGAACCAAAAGTGTAATACTATTAGCCAAGCCAATAATGATGGCGGTAAAAAGTATAGCACCATAGCCGATTCTTTTGGCAATAGGATTCTTTTTCGATGATTTCTCATGATCCAGTTTTACGAAATATGCAGTCAGAACAGGGTAAATCACCAAAGCCACAAAGAGAGAACATAAAAGTACAATAATCAGAGTAAGTGGCAGATATCCCATAAACTGTCCGATGATACCCGGCCAAAATAACATGGGTGCAAAAGCACCAACCAAGGTAGCCGTAGATGCAATCAGGGCATATCCCACTTCGCTTGTTGCTTCCCGTGCTGCGTCAAAACGAGAATATCCCATTTCCCGGTATCTGTAAATATTTTCTACAATTACGATAGAGTTATCTACAAGAAGTCCGAGAGCAATAATCAAACTAAAAAGAATGATGAAGTTCACGGTATATCCGAGTACGGTAAAAACGATAAAACCCACCATAATAGATAAAGGCACGGCTGTTCCAACCAAGAGAGCGTTTCGCAATCCCAGGAAGAAAACGAGAACTAAAATCACAAAAAGCATCCCGCTGATGATGCTGTTTTCGAGATCATTGATCAGAATTCGTACATCTTCGCTTTGGTCACCTGTAATCAGAACCTGAGTTCCTGATGGGAGAGGATAAGCTTCAAGAGCCTGGAAAACGGCATCTGCAGTTTCCAGAATGTTAGAACCGGGTCTTTGCTTAATATTTAGCGTAACAACCTGAGTGGTGGTAACATCTTCTAAAGCAATAGGCGTTAATCCACCGTTTTCTTCGGCTTGGTAGGCACGTAATCGAGCATAACTTTCACGTTCTTTGAAACCGAAAATCGTTGTGGCAATATCACGCATGTATACAGGTGCTCCCCGAGGACCGTCCGGTCCCCCAATACGAGGAGTGGCAACTACTAATTCGTCAATTTGGGAAGGATCGGTAAACTCACCGGAAACTCTGAGTAAATAATCAAATCGATCTACGCCAACGGTACCACCCGGAATAGTAACATTCTGTCCCTGAATTGCGCCAATCATCTGATTGAAGCCGACATTATACGCTTGCATTTTGGCCAAATCTACATTGACCTGTACTTCTCTTTCTAAGCCACCAACTAAATCGACTTCACGTACTCCGGAAACTGTTTCGAGCTCGTCCTGCAATCTCTCTGCGATTTGGGTTAAACGGGCAAGTGAGAAATCCGCAGCCAGGTTTACCGACATAATTGGAAAATCGTCTAAATCCACCTCGGTAATCAGGGGATCTTCGGCATCGGAAGGCAATTCTGCTTTAGCAAGATCAACCCGTTCCCTTATCTGCTGACTAGCTTCTAGGTTGCTCACATCCAAATCGAACTCAACTACGATGATACTTACACTTTCAATAGTTGTTGATCGGATTTCATCTACTCCGTTGATTCCCTGAAGTTCTCGTTCTAAGGGCTGAGTTACCAGAGACTCCATATCCACCGGCGCAATACCCGGATAAATGGTGGTAATGATGAAAATCGGAATATCAATCTGTGGATTAGATTCTTTCGGAATGTTGATGTAGGAAAGCGTACCGGCAATAATTAGCACAAAGGTTAATGCCAGAATTGCAGTCCTGTTTTTTATCGAAATTTCTACTGCTTTCATGAATTATTACTCTCTAATAAGTAATGATAATTGGCATTAACGAGCGATTTGTGAAGTTTGTGAGATGTTTCGTCCGGAAAAATTATGCGTTCTGGTGATGTTTAACCGATCGCCTTCGTTCAGGTTTGTCTGTCCGATAATTACAACCTCATCTTTATCCGAAAGGCCTTCCGTAACAATGACACGATTACCGGAAGATTCACCGATTTTTATATCAACAAGACGAGCCACCTTATGTCCATTTTCTTCTCGGGCAACAAAAATCCCCATGCCCTCTTCTCCACGAATTAGTGCTGTTCGGGGCACAGTAATTACATCATCCAAAACCAATCTGGTGATATCCATAGTAACAATCATTTCCGGTTTGAGATTTCCATCTCTGTTAGGAAATTCAATCTCTACAGGTAAAGTTCTGCTGTTCGGGTCAATGATTGCGCCAATGAAGGAAACAGCGGCATCCATTTCGCCGGCACCATAAGAAGCCAAATTAATTGTTACAGGCGTACCCTCGCGGATATCCAAGGCATATCTTTCAGGAATACCGGCTCTTATTCTTAGGCGATTATTATTCACCAAGCGAACTACAGGCATACCGGGATTCAGCAGTTCTCCTTCTCTAACCATGCGTTCTTCCACTCGTCCGCTAAAAGGTGCTTTAATTCTGGTGTCTTCCAATTGGCGCTTAGCCTGATTCAATTGGGCTTCAGCCTGCTCTTTTTGGGTTACGATTTGATTGAATTCGAGCGTACTTACTATAGAATCAGCGTGTAAGGGCTGTTGCCTGTTAAACACATCAACAAGAAGATTGTAGTTTGCTTTGGCTACGTTGTAAGAAGCGCGAACAAGTTCATCATCCAATTCGGCAATGATATCTCCACGATTTACACGAGTGCCGCGCTCTACTATGGAAAGAACACGACCACTTGCCTGAGCGGAAACCATAGCATCTTCAACAGCCTCCATGGACCCGGTTAAGCGGATGAAATCGCTGTATTCCGAAGATTCTACAATAGTGGTCTCTACTACAATGGTTCTGGCCCGATCACTATTTTCTCCGTTTTCGGAGTTTTCGCCATCTGCCCCGCAAGCACTAAATACCAGCAAGGAAATGATTAGTAAGAGTGAATAATACTTTGACATAATGTTGTCGAAAATCAATTTTTAATCGTTTTGTGAAAAATGAAGTACCATTTGATCCAAAGATCGTCCCATAGCCAACTCCAATCGGCTTATGGCTTGGTGATAATCGTGGAGAGCAGAGAGATAATTTAATCGACTCTGATCCAGTAATTGCGAAGCGTTACGTTCTTCCAATGCGGTTCCAACACCTTCGTTCAGCCTTCTTTGCGCAAATTCATAATTGAGTTCCGCTTTCTCAATATTTCTGCTTTGGCTATCGATTCTGCGCTGTGCAGTCATCAAATTCTTGATTGATTGCTCAATTTCAAGGCGCAATCCTTGTTCAAATTGTCGGCTACCAATTTCTGCTTCTTTCTTGCTAAGACGTGCTTGCTGAACTCTGGCAGAAGTTTGAAAACCGTTAAAAATCTGCCAATTCATTCTGATTCCAACCGAGAAATTGCTATCCCAATAGTTTGAATCAAAGAAGCCGAGGTCTTCTGAACTGAATGAGAACGGGTCAGCCGGATCTCTTAAAATTCGGGTGCGGTTATCAGGGATATTCCCCAAATAAGCATAGTCAGCAAAAGCGCTGATTACCGGAAAATATTGAGCCCGAACGATGCGGGATTCAATGTCGCGCAATTCCACTAAGCCTTTAACCTGACGTAAATCAGGACGATGTTCCAGAGCAAATAGCATGGCATCGTCAGGATTTAGTGGTATTTCATCCGGCAAATCAACTTTAACGAGTTCGCCACGCAATTGAATTGGTTTATTTACCGCAATTCCCATGGCGAAATTTAAAGCCTGCAATGCCAGAGCGGCATTATTTTCGGCTTCAATCAGATTTGTTTCGAGGTTTACAAGTTCTACCTCAGCGCTTAAGCGATCTGCTCGGGAAATCACGCCCTGTTCTGCTGTGCGTTGCACATCTCGTACTGTTTTGCGTAATCTCTCTACACTAGCATGCAATACATTTACGGATTGCTGAGCCAGCAAAGCTCTGTAGTATGCAACTCTTACGTCATTAATTACTACCTGAATTTCTCTTTCAAATCCATCAGCTGCTACCTGTTTGAATTGCTCTGCCCCACGAATAGCAGCGAATGCACTTCCGTTGAACAAAGCTTGAGTAACGCTAAGCCCGGCTACGAATTGATTATCAACGCCAAAAATATTGTCATCCATGCCCGGTGGCGTAATTCCTGCCTGCTCATACCCCTGCGTCTGGCGATCTAAAAAATCTTCCAGAGTAAGTTCCTCTTCGTTTTGCTGCCTGGCGTTTTCATTAAAAATCAGCCAATCTAATGCTCCTAAAGTCCCAAATAATCCACCGGCATCAGTTCCTGCAAACGGATTTGCAGTGCGCACATTACGCTGTAAACTTACACTTCCACCAATTTGCGGATAAACGTTACCCCAGGCTTCTCTAACCTGCTGCTCAGCTGTTCTGATAGCAATTTTTTCTCTCTGAATACCAAAACTGGACTCTAAAGCCACACGTACGGCTTCATCCAGTGTTAAGTGCAGAGTATCCGTTTGGGCAGCAATTCCTTGCTTGGATAAAGAACTGAGTAAGATGAGAACTAAAAAACAAAACCCGTACAAACGGGTCGTTATACTATATTTCATAAATTATATGGTAAACAAAAAACTAATTTCTCCATGAAAACGGCTTTACGAAAGCCAAAAACAAAAGTTTTATCAAAACTAAATCTATCAGACTTCTGAATTTAAGCCACCAAAGGTACGCTTAAGTAAAGCCATATTCAATCAATTGATTAACAAACCTTATAGATTTGATTATCGTTTACTTTTATTAATAATTAGTTTGCAAGTATCAATTGCTGAATTAAATCATTCATATGAGTTTTCACTCTCTTTTTGAATGATTCCGGATAAATATCATCAGGGGCACTTTCCAGATTATGAGCAGCTGATATATTCTTATGATCTAGAATGAGATTATCAATGGTCGAACTCATAGTGATGATAGCCAGGGCGTTATCAAATTTTCTAAAGGTGCCTCTCGCTTGACCTTCGTCAAGAACTTCGGAAATATGATGCTGAATTTTTACAACTGCCTGATATGTTTCTTCAGCAATCTCTGGTCGGGCGCTAATTAGCCCAAATTCGCGATAAGCAATAATTAATGGCTTATGGTGGGAAAAAACGTAATCTAAATAAGCATCCATCCAGCGTATTAAACGCTTATCCGGTAAAGCTTCTTCGGAGTCGACGGTGTCTAATAGAGCAAAAATATCATCTGCGAAACGTCTCATTATAGCCGCAAGTAATTGCTCTTTGGAACCGAAGTAATAAGAAAGCATGGCAATATTTACGCCGGCATGCTCTGCAATCATACGGGTTGTTGAACCATCGTACCCGTGCATAGCAAACAAATGCTCGGCAGCATCCAAAATGGAATTCTTTTTATCTGAC
Organism: Balneolales bacterium; assembly: GCA_007116685.1. Taxonomy (GTDB): domain Bacteria; phylum Bacteroidota; class Rhodothermia; order Balneolales; family Natronogracilivirgulaceae; genus SKIC01. The sequence continues at coordinate 483 of SKIC01000311.1, read as the reverse complement.
ATGTAATGCTTTCTTTATTCGGGCCGGGGGATTTCAAACAGATTGCCCAATTCTGCATACCAATTGCCAGCTAATCTGGCTATAGGTTGTAATTTTTCGATATCAATTCTGTAGTCATCAATAATGTCATCATCCACACGGATGTGAACTACTCTGCCAAAAATGGCATCTGCCCCACCCTGATCTTCTCCCAAACGAACTATTTTCTCAACTTTGCATTCAAAGTTTATCGGACTTTCCGCAACAGCCGGTGGTTTCACAATAACTGATTTTCTGGGGGTTAAGCCCGTTTTCTCAAATTCACTGACTCCGTAATCGTATTTAGCAGACGACTGATTGATTTGAGAAACAATCGTCTTAGTTGATACATTAATCACGAACTCGCCGGTAGCCTCAATATTCTTGAAGCTGTCTTTTGGTTCACCGGGGTTTTTGTAGGGAATAGGAAAAAAAGCGAGAATCATGGGATTAAAACACACCGCT
>SKIC01000036.1 GCA_007116685.1 Balneolales bacterium | reverse complement strand
ATGCTTCATTAAAAATGTTGCAAATATGTTTGCTTCAAAAATAATGAAGCTATATCTTCGAGTCTGAAATTATTTAATCACTTCAGCAGGAGACGTATAACTTCCTTTAAAATTTTTCAGGAATATGTGGATGGAGGGTAAAAGTACCTTCCAAAACAGTTACAGCTTGGCCTGCAATTTGTAATTCATTGATTTCACCATTTTGCACGGTCATGTTCACATAAACTGTCCCCGGGCGTTTAATGAAATTTCCTTGTGTTGCTTTAAATGTGAACCACTTTTTATCCTCTTCAAGGAATCCATTATAAAAAAGAAAAGCAGCCATCGGACCATTAGCTGAGCCTGTAACCGGATCTTCAAATACTCCTAACTCAGGTGCGAAGAATCTCATGTGCCAATCGGTATCTTCTTCTCCGGTATCTGTAGTAACAACTGCAAATCCTTTTAAGTCATGACGTTCATCAAGTTTTTTCAGTAAGTGCTGATTTGGCTCAAGAGTAGCAAGGCTGTCAAAATCTTTAAGGGGTACGAAGCAATATCCATTGTCCGTGATTTGAGGATTTACCTTTTGGCTCAATTCTACTTTTGAAATACCAAGCGCGCCGCAAAGAACGCCTAAATCATCAGGAAAGGGGAAGAAACGGGGGACTGGAATCGAGAACTTTACGTAGGGTAGGAAATCCTTCCATTCCAAATCCACGTTCAAATCTCCTGAGCGAGTTTCAATGAGAAAACTTTGTGGTTCGTTTACTTCCAAACCAAACTCACCCTCTTCAGCAAGTGCGTGAAAAGCGGCAATAGTGGCATGACCACAAAGGTCGACTTCTTGTTTTGGAGTAAACCATCTCAATCTTAAGTCATTATCTTCAGATTCTGCAGGGAGTACAAAAACTGTTTCGCTTAAGTTCATTTCACGAGCGATGTTTTGCATATCCTCAGTGCGTAATCCTTTAGCATGAATTACAACACCGGCAGGATTACCCGCGAAAGGTTTTCTGGTAAAAGCGTCAACTTGTTTAATTCTTACGTTTTGAAGCGTCATTATGAAATCCGGCTTTTAGTCTATGGAAATTAGTTCTACATCGAAGATAAGCGTTGCTCTCGGTGGAATTACCGGTGGCCGACCATCTTCGCCATAAGCAAGATAGTAAGGTATAATCAAGGTTCTACGCTCACCAACTCGCATATCTTGTAGTCCCATATCCCAACCTTCAATCACCTGTCCTCTACCAACTGTAAATCGGAAAGGTTGATCTCTCATTACGGAAGAGTCAAAAAGGTTTCCATTAGTTAGAAAGCCGGAGTAGTGAACTGTAATCATATCTCCTGATGAAGGACGTGCACCGTCGCCTTCTTCGTGAATTACATATTCTAATCCGGAATCAGTTTCAATAACATCAGTGTCGTTAAACGACCATGGCGTTGGTTCAGAAATTACTGACGTCACTTCTATATCCATTGTAATTTCTTCGTTGGCGGGAATCATACCTTCAATACCTTGAGCGCCAAAAGCTAAATCAGCAGGAATGATGGCAGTACGTTGCTCGCCATTGCGCATATCAGCGATCATTTCATCGAAACCGGGGATAAACTCATCAACGCCAACTTGAAAAACTGCAGCTTCTCCACTCAGGCGAGAAGAATAAAAAAGAGTTCCATCAGCTAAGTATCCACTGTAATGGATGCTTGCGCGGTTTCCATCAGTAAGTTTTTCACCGCTTCCTTCTTGGCGTATATTGAATCTGATTCCAGACTCAGTTTCCTGAAGGTCAGATGAATTGTAATCCCAAGCTGTTGGTTCTTCAATGATTTCGAGAATTTCTAAATCAAGAATTAAATCCTCTCCATCCGGTACAACACCAAAGGCATCGCCATCAGGAAATGCCACATTATGAGGGATAGTTACGCTTCTTTTGCCACCAACTTTCATCCCTAGCATAGACTCTTCCCATCCAACAATAGGGAGTCCACCACTGCCCATGGCAACCATTTCACCGGAAGAACCTCTGGTGTCTGCCAATACGGTTCCATCGGATAATTTTGCACTGAAATGGATGCGAATCATGTCGCTTTCGGTAACTGTAGCACCAGAGCCAGGCTCATCGCTATTTACGATAATTCCCATTTCTGTGAGTCTGTTTAAGTCATCAGAGCCACAAGCTGTGATAGCGTGGAATAGAAATAAAAAAAGAAGGAGTGAAATGAACTTTTGCATAATTATAGAATTGAGATACGTAGTGATTTATGGATTTGAAAACCCAAGTAGTTCAACATCGAAAATAATGGTTGCTCTTGGAGGGATAACCGGTGGACTGCCAGCATCTCCATAACCGAGCGTATGAGGAATAATAAGAGTGCGTCTTTCGCCCTCTCTCATCAAAGCAACACCTTCATCCCATCCTTGGATAACCTGTCCCATACCTAGCATGAACATGAATGGATTATTTCTCTGAACAGAGGAGTCAAACATATCGCCATTTGTTAAAAAACCGCTGTAATGCACTGAAACAGTAGCACCTTGCTGTGGCGGATTTCCAGTTCCTTGCTCATGGATTACATATTGCAAACCGGAAGAAGTTGTTACTATATCAGACTCATTATATTCCCATTGTTCTATTCGGATGCTTTCTTCCTCATTACATGAAAAAACAAGAAACAGTAATGGGAAAATCAGAAGAAAAGATAGAAGGCGATTCGGCATACGTTTAGATTACTCTTTGAAAATTGAACAAGCTTTAAAAGTACTAAATATAGCAGACAATTGCTTTTGTCATTATGCAACTGTTCTTTTCAGAAATTCATCTACCTGATTTGCAGCTTTTGCGAATGTATTTAAATCGTGAGCATTATAAGCCGGGCTTGTGCGATCTTTCAATGCTCTAAAAAAGTAAGAAATTGCTTGCCGGGAAGGTTCTTTATGATCGATGCTGATTTTCCGGTATGAGAATTCTCCATTATCAATCATGCGTCCCCATTGAATTTCTTTTTCCAGAACATCCGACCAAACTTCCTGATGCGTTCCACTTGCTTGTCTTGTGTACGTTTCTTGGCTTCCACACAAAGTTATGTGAATGATTGAGGTTCCACTATTCTCGTATCGAATAGAGATGTGTATTCCGGTAATGATACTGGGGCTTATTTTTGTGGTGCTTACATCAATTTTATGAATACTGGAATTCATCCATTTTAAGCATAAAGCGAGTTCTTCCGTCCACAAACTCTCCCAGCTAATGGAACTTCTACTGAATTTATCCCAGGGTAAATTTCGGGAGATGTGAATGAAATAAGGATTTGGAATTGTATCGACCATCCATTTTGTGGCAGGGGAGAATAACGACCAGTTTGAAATCATGAACGGTACGCCGGCTTCTTCTGAAGTGAAATATAATTTTCTTGCTAAATCAGGATCTGTAACCAATCTAGAAACCAGAAAGGTAGGGTATCCCTTCCGCATACTTTGGAGTGCAATTTGTGGGTCTTGCTCTAGAATGATACACGCATCGGCATGTCCAATAGCTTCAAGCGAATCAGTATGGATTATTTCACGCACATTATCAAAACTACTGAGTTGTTTCTCCCAGAAGTGACGACGATCTTCGCTTCCTATGAGTCCGATTTTCATAATTTTATGCGTTTGGCTTATACGATTATACGTGATGCAAACTAGCTACGCAAGATGTGCGAAATTTAATTACGGAACATCGAACTATAACGGTACTGATTGATAAATTCCGCCTGCTCATCGTTTACCCAAGGCTGTATTTCTTCACTTATATTTGCACTGACATAAGATTGCATAATCCGATATATGCGCCTGATTTCCAGTCCAGCTAATTTAACAGCAGATAAAAAAGCAATGAATGGCGTATAACCCATTCTGTAATAGGCTTTTCCTGCTTCAAGGTCCCTCTTCTCTGTGCTGGTCTTTTTTCCAGTAGGTTTCATGTGTTTTACTTCAAGATCGGTTCTCACTTTAACGTCCCAATCGTAAAAGCGAGCAAGTAATTCATCAATAGTATCCCAGCCAACACCTTTTCGGATTCCTTTGATATCTTTCCAGCACTCATATCTCCAGGCTTTTAATGCGCCGCGAACATGATCGTTTTTCTTGCTGAATGTTTCCCTTTTCCATTCGCCATCCTGAAGCGTTACACAAATACCACCACAAATACCCAACGAAGGATCGTCATCAAACTCCAACGCCATTTCGTTGAAATAATGCTTAGGGAAGATATTGTCTGCATCCAACTTCATGATAACGTCATAATTATCTTCGTTCACGAAATCAAGACCGACATAAAAAGCATTTACAATACCTGAGCCAACCTGATGTCCTGCCTTTTTTTTGTGTTGAACAACTTTTATCCAGTTGTGTTTTTCGGCAAAATCTGTGGCAATTTGGTAGGAGTTATCCGTGGAGCCGTCATCAACAATAATCCAGCGGTCTGGCCGTCTGTTTTGCTCAATAACGCTTTGAATGCAATCCGAAAGAAATTTTTCTTCGTTAAAAACCGGTGTAATTGCTAGCAACTTCATTACGGTCTAAATATAAGAAATACAGGCAAGTGGAAACTTAAAAAAGTTAAGCAGTTGGTTGTCGGCGATTTTTTAGCAGAAAATTGCGAGGTTTTGGAAATCTGACAGGCGATAAGATATTGATAAATATTTCCTTGACTGTTTTTGCTTAGGATATGCATACATGTTCTCTAAACACAGTTTTCTTCCGCTAGATAACCTAAGTTTTGACAATCAGAGAATGTAATTTTTGGGTTTGCTCACGTCGATTAAAAGCTTTAATCATATTTGTATTGGTGGCAGAAACTAATTGCTCAATTTTTTTTGAATTGAGATTCTCTAGCATACTTTTCATTTTTTTGAGATCATCATGTTCGCAAATAAGAGAGTTGCCCACCTTGTTCAATAGTTTTGCTGCATCACCTTGCTCGGGACCAATCATGATTACAGGCCTGCCAGCACCCAAATAATTAAAAATTTTGCCCGTCATTATTCCTTCTGAATCTCTTACATCAGGTATTATGAGTAGAAGTGCATCGGCGGATTTCATTTTAGTGGCGGCATCCTTAAAAGGAATATAAGGTTCACATTTCACCACATTTTCTAGATTGTACTTTTCAATAAATGCATGAACCGAAGCGTGTACTGTTCCTGTAAAAATTATTTCCAGATTGTGATTATCCGGTAGTTCTGCCAAAGCCTGAAATAAAGTGTGTGGCACAGAAGTTTCCGGTAGAGTACCTACATGATGAATGGAAATTTTATTGGGTGACGATTGATTCTGTTCATTAGCATTTGATTCAAAATCATCGCGATCAAAACCATTTGGGATAATTTCGAATCTGCGCTTATGCTTTTTTGCCAATACTCTAGCTAAAGAATCAGAAACTGTAATGATAGAGTCTGCCTCTTGTAAAACACTCAATTCTAACTTTTGGTCGAATTTTTGCGCCCAATTGGTTCTTGGCAGAACTTGGTTGTAGTGGATGTCCGTCCAAGGGTCGCGAAAGTCTGCAATCCAGTTGATTCTAAACGTATTTTTTAAGCTTTTACCAATCAAATGAACCGAATGGGGAGTGCCTGAAGTAATTACAGCTTCCGGTGAATAATTCCTTATTAATTGTTGAGCTTTTTGAATGGCAAAAGGAACCCATCCTATTCGTCCATCAGGCAGAAAGATATTCGCCCTAATCCAAACTCCAAGCTTGCTTAAAGTGGAGCCGGATTTTTGATTTAAAACTGTGGCAGGATTACTTACTTCGCTCAGGCTTTTACCCGTCAATTTTGCATAACTACTAAAGGGTTCGAAGGCATAACATCGATGTACCTCAGTTTCAGCGCTTATTTCACTTGATAAAGTCTCGTCTGTAATTGGATAAATCGGATTTTCAGGGACTAAAACAATTGGTTTTATGCCAAATTCAGGGAGATACTTGCAGAATTTTAGCATTCTTTGCACTCCTGCACCACCGGCAGGAGGCCAATAATAAGTTATGATGAGTACCGGCTTCACGCTTCCTTCTCAGCGCGATGCTGTTTGTAGGTCATATATACAATGCCTAAACCAATGAGTAGAAGTAGAATATTTGCTATAACAGAAACTCTGCTACTAATGAAGTGTGTGCGTGGTTCGAACCGTACATCCAGATTGTGCTCACCAGCAGGAATAGCAAATCCTCTGAGTAAATAATTCGTCTTGAAAATCTCCACCGGATTACCGTTTAAATACGCTTTCCATCCAGCCGGATACCAAATTTCGCTTAATACCAAAAAGGCATCGTCATCGGCAGAAACATCTAGCTGTATTCGATTCGGACCGTACTCAGTCACTCTTACTGAGCGGTTTACATCGGGAGTAATGTTTGGCAATGATGTGTGTTCTACGATAGCAGATTCTGATGGCTTAAATTCACTGAGCAAATCGAAAGCTTCGTCAGGAGTATTAGCCTGGATTAGCTCGTCCACAAAAAAGGCTTTTGGCAGCACATTCCTATTTTGGAAAACTAAATCACGCTGACCTTCAAATACCAGATCAAATCCAGGCAGATTTATTCTGCTACCAAATGTGAGATACTTCACATTCAGCATATTTAGCACTTCGGTTTGAATACCAGTTGGTCCGGTAAAAAGCTTGAAATCGATAATGTTCTGAATGTTTCTCAACTTTGCGCCGGTATAGCCACCGAGTGAAGGGTAAGAGAAAGACGGAATGGCATTATTAAAGGCATTACTGGCTAAAGGTAAGGTTCTGTAAGGCCATCCTTCGTCAGTTACTGCATTTTGGACGATGAATCGGTCGCTATCGCTAACTCTGCGTTCAATGGCACGTTTCATGTCTAAATCGTTAGGCACTAATCCGCTTTTGTCAAGATAGCGATTACCTACACTGAGGATGTCAATAGCAATCAAAAGTACTATACCCATTGCCATATAAGCTGGTGCTAATTTACCAAGAAGTGTTAATGCTAATAATGCAACTGCCAAACCTACAAACAGAAGAAAACGCTGACTATCGCTGCTTGCCAGTTCTTTACGAGCAGGAATGATTTGTTGGTTGATAAACCTTTGAGCAGCACTTTGTACTTGTTCACTTTGGGCGTTCATACCTTGTTGTTGGGCAATCTGCTCTGCGATTTGTGCCCGTTCTCCGGGTTTTTCAAAACTAAGAAGTGCATTCCCACCAAGGGTGAAAATCAAAGCCAAACCAAGTACGATTCCAGCTGGAACATAGAGACTTTTTAGTTCTGCTGTTTTTTCTTTTGCGGCATCCCAAATCCATTGCAAGCCCATTACGGCCACTATACCAAAGCTGAATACAGTAGCAATCAGCCACATTTCAGGCGTTCGGAATCGGTTGTAGAACGGAGCAAAATCAAAGAAGAATTTGTTGAAGAAGTAGAGGTTTTCTCCAAGCGAGAAGAGCATGGTAAGAATACCTGCAATTATGAAGACAAAACGCAATCGTAACGGAGATTTTATCGCACCAATTAAAAAGAGAAGAAATGCGATAGCACCGAAGTAGTGAGGGCCGCTGGTAAATGTTTTTGGTCCCCAATAGGTGCCATCTGCAGAGGAACCGCCTTTAATTCCGGGAATAATTAAGGTCAAAAGTTCACTGCGGCCTTGTGACCATGCGAAAGCGTAATCCACATCCAGACCGGAACCACGACCACTTTGCTCAACAGTTAAATCGTTGCCACCGCGAATGGAAAAGGGAGCATACTCATAGGTGCTCAGGTAGGGCTGTACGTTGCAAATAAGGGCAAAAATGCCGGCTGCAAAAAGTAATCCTGTTTTTTTAGCCCAGTCCGGAATACCGTTTTCTTTGTAGGCCTGGTATAAATCAAATAACCACCAAACCAGAAAAACATATAAGAAATAATAAAGTACCTGTGGGTGATTAGCCCGAAGTACAAAATTGAGCGCCATTGCCATCAGGAAAAAACCAAGGAGTGGATATTTACCTCTTGTGGTCAGCCAAAATCCTGCAAATACCCAAGGCATGTATGTCCAGGCAAGAAATTTTGTGTTGTGCCCAGCGCCAATAATTATGGGAATATAAGTGGTAAAAGCTATGATTAAACTACCTGCCATAGCAGCAAGCGGACGCATGCCCATTAGAATGAAGAAGTAGTACAAGCCTCCAAGTAAAATCAATAAAGACCAAAATGGAAAGGAGGAGCGAAACCAACCGTAAACAATAGTGTCAAAGTGAAAAAAAGCCTTTGGATAATAAATCATGTACGCCGGCATTCCACCAAACATATTGGTTGCCCAAAGAGCGACATCTCCGGTTTCTTCCTCATAGGAAAGGAGAGTTTCTGCGCCGGCCCGCCATTGGATGGTATCATGGGCAATGAATTGTTGCCCACCAATTATTACCTCGTGCACCAAAAAAAGTGGCGTTAAAAAAAGAAATGCCAGAGCAATGATGTGGCGGGTTCGCGTTGGGAGGTTATCCCAAAAAGAGGTGATTGCTTCGGTTTTTGAACTGGTTTTGTATCTCTTTTTTCGGGCCATTTATTCAATTACTCTTGGTACACGGAAATGATCGGCATCAGCATCGGGAGCATTTTCCAGGGCTTTTTCATGATCCAGTGGTTCTAGGGCTACATCCTCACGTAAACGAGCAGTGAGTTCTGTAACATGCTCAAGTGGCGCTACATTGTCTGTATCTAATTCATTCAGAGAGTCCATATACTCAAGAATACGGTTCATATCTTTTTGAAGTGATTTGGCTTCATCATCGCTGACACGTAATCGTGCCAGATTGGCCATATATAAAACGTCATCTTTAGAAACAGACATAGAGATCAACTAAGTTTTTGATTTAATTTTGTGATGGGAAGTTAGGAAAAAGCTTGGAATGAATTAAGGGCAGACTTAAAAGCAAAAATGTTTTGGTCTGTGTACTTGTAATAGTTCTTATTTTTTAGTTGGTTACGCACAAAAATATAGAGACTAGAATAAGGGGTTAAATGCGATCGATTAGTATATTTACAATTAGTGGAATATTGCTTGGTTTTGGGCTTTTCCTTGCTGCCATTTTTTTCAGCACAGATAACTACTTCATGTTTTTCAGTTTATCCGGCTTTTTAATGGTGGTGGGAGGAACTCTTGCTGCCGGTATGATTTCTTTTCGTGGCCGGTATGTAACGCGTGCCTTTCGAGATATGGCGGCTATTATAATTCCACAAAATATCAATCCCGAAAGTTTGTACCGAGAAGTTGGGATGATTATTACCTGGGGAGTTCAAGGTCAAAAAGGGGGGATTCGAGCTATGGAAGATGCTATAGAAAGCACCAATATTTCGGATCCTTTTCTCAAATATGGCACAAATCTACTGATGAGCGATTACAAACCCGAAGAACTCAGAGTAATGCTAACCGATGCTTTAGAAACAACTTTTGAGCGAGATATGGTGCCATCTTATGTATTACGAACCATGGGGAGTTATGCTCCTGCCTTTGGTATGATTGGTACGTTAATTGGTATGATTATAATGTTGGATACCATTGGCACCGATCCAACACAAATTGGACCAGGCTTAGCACTGGCATTGGTGACAACTTTATATGGATTACTGTTAGCGCAGCTTGTTTTTAAGCCGGCAGCTGAAAAAGTGAAAGAAAAGCACGAAATCATGCGCTATAGGAATGTAATGATTATGGAAGGGCTGATTATGCTGCGCAATCAGGAGTTCTCAACAGCGATTCAGGATAGATTGAATAGTTTTCTGAATCCGGAGTTTCACTTTAATATCGCAGAAGAAAAGCGCAGGTAATCAGAAATGTTCAATCTTCGTAAATCAGGAAATGAACCGGAGAAAAAGCTCCACAAGAGCTTTTATTATAAAGAAGCTGATCAGGGCTATGTGCGTGCATCTCAAAAGAAGCGAAGTACAAATGATGGCGAAACGGAAAGTTGGTTGCTTTCCTACGCTGATGCAATGACCTTACTGCTGGTATTTTTTATTCTGCTTTTTAGCTTTTCAGAAATTAATCAAACCCGGTTTGAAGAAGTTCAGGAAGGAATCAGTACCACATTATTGCAAAGAGAAGCGGCACGTCCGTTTCAGGAAGTAAGACAAACTGTTACAGAAACGGTGATTTCGCATGAATTAGAGGATGTTATCACCATTGAAGATACTCCCTTAGGTTTGAAACTATCTTTTGCCAGTAGTTTTATTTATGAGTTGGGCTCAGCAGATATTCGTCAGGAAATGCATGAACCGCTAAGAATTATTGCAGAATCAATAATTCCTTTGGAGCAGCAAAACTATTTAATAGAGGTGGAGGGACATACTGATGATATTCCTATTCAATCGGCTCAATATGCTTCAAATTGGGAACTCTCAGCACATAGAGCAACCAATGTTGTGCGATTGTTTGAATCTTCTGGAATACCTCTGGACCGAATGCGAGCTATTGCTTATGGTGAATCTCGCCCATTAAAACCTAACAGAAATAATTTGGGTGAACAAATCGCTGAAAATCAAGCTGTTAACAGGCGAGTTGTTGTGCATATCAGGCGTGTTTCGTATTCTGATTTATAGTTTTAAATCTAGTTCCCATTTGCTCTTAGATGTTAAATGGGAACAAACGCTCTTAATTCTGGTACATCAAAATATCCCTTAAAACTTACAAAATAGGATACTATGATTAGAAAATTACTAAAGTCGCAGCCTTTGCTTGTACTAATGGCTATTCCAGGTTTGCTTTTAGCCCAGCAGCATCATGAAATTCAATTTCATGATGAATCTGTTAACCAAGAGCTTCCTGTATTTGCCGTAGATGCACAGCCGGATTATAATTCACAAAATGTCAATTATCTACCGATTACGCATGATATTGAATTAGGTAGATTTATGACCTATCCAAACAATGATCTTGCTGGGTTGAATCCCGCTTTAATTACGAATGCACGTAATTTTATCGGCGATGACCGAAATGCTTTCATGGTTAGAGGAAATGTGAGAAACGCCCAAACCGGCTTACTTGAACAAAGAACGGTGGTTTTTTCAGCTGATAATAACTCTGACTTACCGGATGCTCTGTTAGATGGTGAACTCTTCCCCATAGGAGATGTGAACGGAGACGGCAGAGATAATTACATTTTCTTCCAACCAGGAGTAGGTACATTGCTATCATCAGATGGAACAATAGAAGACCATGGCGTAACCTATTTCCCGAATGTAAGTACACCTCTAAACTTATTTCAGAATAGTGTTATCGGTAAAGATTTTACTGGTAATGGTTTTAATGATGTGGTTTTGTCTTTTGGGCAAGCCTTTTACATCATGCAAGGTAATTCGGATTTATCTGTTTTTGCTGACCAAAATAACACTCTAGTTATTCCAAGACCTGATTGCCAAATGAATAGAATCCGCACAGGTGGAGTGATGGAAGTAAATGGTGAACCTAAACTTTTTTATGCCTGTGATATGCAGGGAGAAACTGCGCTGAAAATGGTGGCATTCGATTCAAATGGATTTGACGTAGTGACTACTGAGTTTTTAGGTTCTGCTGTTTCACCTATCTTTTTAATTGCTCTTGATGAAAATGAGTTTGGACCATCTTTGGTATTATCAACTCCTTCTTTTACTCACGTCTATGCTGTAGATGCTGGTTCAAGTTCTATCGAGACAGGTACAACGCTTTGGGAAGAAAACTTTGCATTAACCAATCAGTATTTCGTTGATAAAGATGATAATCTTGTATTTGTAGATATAGTTGATGAAGATTTAAGATTATATCGTTTAAGCGCTACACAGTCAGGTACTTTTGATTTCATTCAGACCCTTACTGTTGGTGATGAAATGTTACAGGCTATGGTTCACACCGGAACAAATGCAAACGGCGAAGATGTATTTCTAATAGGGCACAGAAATATGAATACCGGTGATTTTGCAAGGTCTCATGTAACCGTAGGGGCTTCTTCTCTGGACGTTCAATCTTTTACATTTGGTGAAGAATATTTTCCATTAAACCGACTTGGCATATTCTCTTATGGAGATATTACAGGTAATGGATTTGATGACTTGGTTACGCGCACAACAGGGCTTAATGGTGCATTAGTTGAAATATTTGAAGGCGATACATTCAATACAAGAATGGCAGGCCCAATTGAAAAACTATTTGGTAATAATCCAAGATTAATCAGGGATTATGTATTTGGTAATTTTTCAAGTACGGATCATTTAGACTTTGTGAGAATTATTCATAACAATGCTACCGGCGTGGGCGAATTAGAGTTTTACCAAGGCCCTTTCCCTTACAGTAATACTCCGGATCAAGTAGTTGAATACACAAGCGCACTCTCCATTGGGATGCCTTCATTTCAGTTTGTACATGCTTCTGATATTAGCGGTAATGGATACCACGAGCTTATTATTCCTGACAATGGCTCAACTAGACAAGGTTTATTTGTAGTACATGGTGGGTCCGGTTTTGATTTATCTTCGATTTCGAATTATGATTTCACCATTCCTCGTACAGCAACCCAAAACATCCCGATTACTCATTTTTTTGGTTTAGGAGATGTAACAGGTAATGGCAGTGAAGATTTCATTGTATCCAACTTTCAAGGATTGAAATTAGCCTTTTTTGAAGGAAAAGCTCTAGGAGATATCGACTTTGATAACCCTGATGCTTTGTTTGTATTACCGGGTTCTGTAGATGCCGGAGTAAGTCACAATTTCTTTACTTTTACGCAATTAGCAGTAGGTGATTTTAATGGTGATGGCGTCGCAAATATAGTTGTTACTCCTTTCCATTCCTTCAATGCTGCGCAGGCTTCTGCCACAGATGGCGGTCCTCGCTTAATGATGTACGAAGTTCCATCTGTTTTGGATGGCAGCACTCACGAACCAATTCTAGCTGAGCAAATTCCGTCTGATGGTTTAAGTTTCAGCCATTCACCACATCCGTACGATAATATTGCTTTTGGTGTTGAAACCTTTGCAAATCTTGGCGACGTCAATAATTCCGGCTCTGATGAGTTAGCTTTAATTGGTGGTGGGCGATTCACAAATGGATATGTATACACTTGGGATGGTTTGCTAAATGGCGAGCCTGACAGTCAAATTTTGGCAAACTATAGTACGTTGCCATTAGGGGCACCCGGGAACTTTATCAATGTGAGGTTTCAGGCTCCTGTTGGTAATTTCACAAGCCAATCACCAACCTCTTTAGCTGTACTGCAAGATTTTGGGGGCGAGTATAGAGATGCTGCAATTTATATCTATAACATAAATCGCCAGATCGTTAGTACTCGTGATGAGTTTTCTGACTTGCCTCAGCAGATTTCACTGAGTCAAAACTATCCGAATCCATTCAATCCAACTACTGTAATTTCTTACGAGTTACCGGTTGCAAGTCAAATTCGATTGGAAGTATTTGATATGCTTGGCAGACGGGTTGCTGTTTTGGCCGACGGACAAGTCGAGGCTGGTCAACATCAGGCCACTTTTGATGCTAGCCAGTTATCAAGTGGAGTATATTTATATCGATTGACCGCCGGTCAAACCACACTGACAAACCGTATGACATTAATTAAGTAAGAGTTACACTCTTTCTATACTTCGTGAAAAGTCGAGGCTCTCAGGGTCTCGACTTTTTTTGTTTTAAGAGTGCTTGCAAGCGCAATTTCATTTACTATTTTAAAAGCATGCATTAGTATCTTATAGCAGATGTAAACGCTACAAAACTATGATTAAAAGAAAAGTAACAGTTGAAAATGATTCCGGACTTCATGCCCGTCCTGCTTCCATTTTAGTGAAAACTGCTTCTCAATTCGCTTCTGATTTCAGGATACATATGATGGGTTTTACGATTAATGGAAAATCTATTCTTGGTGTATTAACTCTTGCTGCAGAATGTGGGGCAGAAATGGAATTGGAATTAGATGGGCCTGATGAAAATGAGGCTTTAGAAGCATTGGTTAAACTGTTTGAGAATAAATTCAAAACTAACGATTCTGTCTAAGAATAATGACTGAGGATACCTCAATATCAAGAGAGAAAAAGCTTTATGGTATAGCGGCAGTACCCGGAATTGCTGAAGGAATCGCTCATTTGTATGAGCGTGAGAAATTCAATGTTAGTGATGAAGATGATGAACATTCCAACGAAGAGCAGGAACTAGATCGCCTGAATAATGCAATCAAAGCCATTTCAAAAGAATTAGAAATGGTTACCGCTTTTGCAAAATCTCAGGTTGATGCAGACAGTAGTTCTATCATAGAAACTCAGATGGCCATCTTGGAAGATCCTGAGTTAATCCGTCAGATTAAGCTGTATATCCAAACCCGAAAATCCAAAGCTGACAGAGCTGTTTATGATGCTTTTGGTATCTATATCAGAGCGTTTCGAGCTTCCGATAGTGAATTATTGCGTCAGCGTGTTTCAGATTTGAGGGATATTCGTAATCGACTTATAGCACATTTACATAAATCGACTACTGTTCAGGATATCCCCGGAAATGCTGTTTTAATTGCGGATGATTTATCGCCAACCGAGGTTGTTTTATTCTCCAAACACAAGGTCAATGCACTGGTAGTTGAACTGGGTGGACTGAATGCTCATGCATCTATTGTAGCAGGAGCATTGGCCATTCCCATGATTATTAATGTGGCTGGTGTAGTTAATGAGGTTAAAAATGGTGATAAGGTCTTAGTTAATGCGGCTAGTGGAGAGTTAATAATATCACCGGGCAAAGAATCTCTTGACTTTTTTAATGTACAAATTGAACTAGCTGAGCAAAAAGAGGTACAGTGGCAAAAGATTAAAGAGTTGCCGGCTAAAACTTCTTGCGGTACAGAAATTCAATTGAGAGCAAATCTGGAATTTGAATTAGAATTCGAAAATATCCTGACGTACAATGCCGATGGAATTGGCTTACTCAGAACAGAATCTTTTTTTATTGCCGATGTTGAAAACCCTTTAGATATCGCGAAGCAGATTGCGTTTTACGAACAGGCTGTTAAAACATGCCGGGGTAAGGCTGTAACTGTCCGGCTTTTTGACGTTGGGGGCGATAAGGTGATACGCTCCGGGAAAGAAGAGGATAACCCATTTCTTGGTTGGCGTGGAATTAGAATTTTATTAGAAAAAAGGGAGATTCTGAGGCAACAGCTGAGGTCTATTCTTACCGTAGCCGGAAGATATCCGGGACAAATTCAGATTATGATTCCAATGATATCCGACTTGGCTGAATTTGATGAGGTTAAAAGAGAGATGATATCGGTACAACAAATTCTTAAAGACGAAGAGTTTCCTGTAGATGAAAATGTGCCCTTGGGCATAATGGTTGAAGTACCCTCTGTGGCTCTAATGGCTGGTGAATTTGCCCGTAAAGCAGACTTTTTTAGCATCGGAACTAATGATTTGACCCAATATACTTTAGCTGTTGACAGGGCAAATCCCAAAGTCTCAAATCACTACCAGCAAATGCATCCTGGTTTATGGCGCTTGATTCGATTAACGGCCGATGCCGGGCAGAAGTTTGGCATTCCCGTAGCTGTTTGTGGCGAGTTAGCTTCGTATTCTTTTGCCGCTTTAGTTCTGATAGCAATGGGAATAAGAAGTTTAAGTGTAGCGCCGCCCCATATTCCTGATGTTAAACAAGCCATCAT
>SKIC01000117.1 GCA_007116685.1 Balneolales bacterium | reverse complement strand
TAAACTCAAAAATAAAGATTTCAAAACGCTGGGCGAGAGAGCCCGATTGCAAGATTCTTCTGATGACGCTACAGAAAACGAAACGCTCTGGTATCCGAGTCCATCCGAATTGGCAGAGCATTTACAGCCTGAGTTTGAATTGGTAGCTACGCGCGCCTTAGGTTTCGCCATACCGTCTTCAGCAACGGCCTTCGACGAAAACCAAAACCAAATCAGCGACGCACTCATCAATCTGGAGAAAAAGCACAGCACCAAAAAATGGGCAAGCCTAATCAGTGATTATAATCTGATGGTGTTCAAAAGAAAACAATTCCAGCGCAGCGCAGGGTAGGATAAAGTAAGCAAGACTTGTCAGATTTTAGAAATTCAGGGCTTATACTTTCAATATTATGCGAATTGGATTTACGCCATTCACCATCCAAAAGCCTTAGGGAAAAACCGACCGGTTTTGCCCATGTATGCTTCATACTCCGGAAATTTTTCGAGTAGTCTTTTTTCTTCGTAGCGTGCTTTAAATTCAAAGAGTATCCAGAGAGAAAATCCAATAATTAAGCGGGATAAACTATTGGTGTTGATAGCCAGTCCGATGGCTCCAAGTATGATTCCTGTGTAGATAGGGTGGCGGATAAATCCATAAACGCCTTTTGAGACGAGTTTACTGCCGGTATTAGGGGTGGGGAAGGGCGTGAGATTGGTGTTTAGCTGTACTAAGCCAATAAGTATAATCAGTACTCCGATTACGGTTAATAAAATTCCATCCAAAGGAAGAACAGACGTCGCTTGGAAACCAATAGAAATGGGTGGCTTAAGCCATAAAATGAATAACAAAAGTTGAATGAAAATGTAAATGTAGTCGAGCGCAGTTTTTTTCATGATTTTTTAGTTGCCAGAAATCGAACGACATCGGCTTTGCCTTGATGATACTTGCCTTCCGCCAAAATTGTAGTGCACTCATAATTATAGACGATGTCAAAATCCGCAAAATCTTCTCTGAGTATTTCAGGCGTATATAGCATTTCAGAATTTTGAGGACCACCGGACTCATTGTCTAATTGTGAGGTATTAAATGCTTCCAAAATCACGGTGCCTCCGGGCGTCAGCCAGTCAGCAATTTTTGTGTGTAAAGCTTTACGGTCTTGGGGTGGCAAGTGGACATAAATCAGACCAACGGCATCAAATTTATTAGCCGGGAATTCTGCAGTTCTTATGTCCAGCACATCATAGCGAAAGGATACTTCATTTTCTTTGCCCAGGGTTTCAGCTTTCGATTTGGCTGCAGAACTGGAATCAAAGGCTGTGACAGACCAACCGGAATTTGCGGCAAAAACAGCGTTTCTGCCTTCGCCCTCAGCGGGAAGAAGCAAAGCCCCGGCCGGAAGCTTACTTAGTTCTTTAGCAAAAAAAACGTTGGGTTCTTCGCCGTAGGCAAAGTCGGTTTCAGAATAACGCTGGTTCCAGAAGTCTATCATAGGCAATTAATTATACGTTTTATAACATCTAAGACGCCTAAGAAATTCCACAAAAAAAGGCTGTCTCATAAAATGAAACAGCCTTTAATGTTTGATCTGCAGTCCCTGCTATTCTTCTTCAGCAAGAACAGGATTTTCTGTCATTCTGTCTTCCGGTTCTTTTACAAACATCCATGCTACAGCGGATGCAAGTACCGTGGCAGCACAAATCATCAGGAGTACATTTTTCTGAGTAACACCCTCAACAATTTCGCCCACAGCAAAACTGGAAACCAATTGTGGGAGTACAACGGAAAGATTGAAAAGTCCCATATACAAGCCCATTTGGTTCTGCGCAACTTTCTGACTCATAATGGCAAATGGTAAGCTGATTATGGAAGCCCATCCTATACCTACAACCATCATCAATACATATATAACAAATGGTGAATTACCTAAAAACGCGATAATAGCGTAGCCCGCGGCCATAAAAAACAGGGCAATATAATGCGTTTTAATCCGTCCGATTTTATTAGCTAAGGGCTCCAGGATAAGTACCGGAATAATGGCAGCCACAAGGTTTAACGTGAAGAAACTCCAGTTTACAACCGAGCCAATCGAATCGCTGCTTAAATCCGGAATTTGAAATTCAACGAAGGCAAAGAAGTAAATAAACATACTTTGAACGCCAACCCAGGAAAAGGAGTGGGCGGCGAGTACCTTTTGAAATCCAATTTTCCCGGCTTCCTCTGCTGATTTCCCTTCCTCTTTCTGCATTAATGCGTGTACAATCAAAAGTATACTGAGGCCTAGAGCAAACACTTCGAAGTAATAGCCTTGAAATTCAAAACCGGACAATCTTTTTATGATGGCATAGATACCGTATAGCAAAAATCCCCAAAGTGGGCGGATATTCATGAAAACTTCGTAGAGGGAAGCGTACTGAGCCGGGGTTGGGTCTTGTCCCTCCATCGATTTTGTGATTTCATCTTCATCTTCGCCATAGCGTCCAAGATAACGAGGCTCTTTGATGAAGAATGGAGGAATGATAGAGAACAGAAGTACCAAAACAGCACCTGAATAAATCAGGAAAATGTTCCCCATTGTGGCACCAACGAAGTAGGAAAGTACACCAAAGCTTCCTGATACAAATTGCATCCATGTGTAGCCTTTGGTCCGCGCACGGCCTTCAGGCGTTACATCGGCAATAATAGAGCGAGTTGGATTAAAGGATACGTTGATTGATAAATCAAGCACCATAGAAATGACTATCGCAATCCCAAGTATGGCTTCAATGCCCAGTCCGGCTTGAATAATGCCGATGTTAGGTAGTGCAAGGAGCATGAGAGCAGCAAGGACACCACCCACAAGTATAAAAACGCGGCGGCGGCCATTCATCACCCAGACATTATCACTGATAATACCGATAATAACCTGACCTAGAATACCGGCTATAGGACCTGTAGCCCAAACCAAGCCAATATCGCTGATAGAAAGTCCGTATTGATATGTTAAAAGCCAACTAAGCGCAGCAATTTGTATAGAGAGACCGAGTCCCATTGCCGTTGCCGGCAAAGCCAATAAGGCATAAAATGAATTAGATAAGTTTTTCTGTATTTGAAGCATGGGTTGCAATATTAATCACCAAAAAAATATTGGCACAGTTTACAGAAAATCTGTCAATAATCTGAGTAGAAAAGTCAGATTAATAAGTATGTGAGTAAAGATGTTTGCATTGAAATTATTTACCTTTAGCCTCTCTTATAATAAAGTTTATTGATGCACTGCGTAATAATACACCAACATTTTTCCACACCTGCCGGCTCTACCTCAGTGCGAACATGGCATTTTACTAAAGCATTGGTCGAAAATGGCTATGAGGTAACTGTAGTATGCGGGAGAAGTGATATTGCAGATACAGGTTGTACTGCTGAAATTATACAAGGGAACAGAAGCGCTTTCATAGAAGGTGTAAAAATTATTGAATGCGACGTGCCTTATTCGAATGCATTTGGGATGAGAAAAAGAATGGCTGCATTTTTCTCTTTCGCAGTACGCGCTATTGGTGAGTTAATGAAAATGAGGGCAGATGTAGTCTACGTAAGTTCTGCACCTCTTACGGTAGCTATACCAGGCCTTTTTGCCAAGTATATTATGCGTATCGCGCTGGTATTCGAAGCGCGGGATTTGTGGCCAAAAGCACCTATAGAACTTGGTATTCTTACAAACCCAATCTTTGTTAAAGCTGCTAAATTGCTTGAAAAAGTAGTTGTAAGATCTTCAGATGCGCTCATCGCTTTGGCGCCGGGTTCAGTTGCTCATTTTAAACAACTGGGTGCAAAATCTGATATCTGCTTTTTACCAAATTTCTCAAAATCGGTAAAGGATGGAATTAAAAATGTAAATCCTGATAGAGCAAAATTGAGAGCAGTTTATGTGGGCGCACATGGTATCATTAATGAACTAGATGCAAGTATTGATGCAGCCGAAATAATTGAGAATTCAGATAAAAAAATCAGCTTGGATTTTTATGGCAGTGGATCTGAACAAATCCGGTTTAGGGAAAAAGTGAGAAAGAAAAAGTTGCTCTGTATCAGCTTTAACGATTCCATACCAAAATCTGACGTTCATAATGTACTCCGAGCCCATGATGTGGGTTTACTTTTGATGAAAGATATCGAAGCTATGCGTAGTGCAAGTTCTCCAAATAAGTTTTTTGATTATTTGGCAGCCGGCTTACCCATTATTTGCAATTATGAGGGCTGGCTAGCCGATGAAATCAGAAGCAATGAATGTGGCTTGGTTATAGGTCGCAAACCGGAACAGCTTGCAGAAGCCTTAATTTGGTTGTACAATAATCCTGAGGCTGTTAGGTTATTCGGTCAAAATGCTCGACATTTATATGAAAAGAAATATAGCATCGATCGCATATTGACCGGTTTTATTGATTGTATTAAAAAAGCACATGGGTAAGCGAACTCTGGATATTATAGGCGCTTTTGTAGGTTTAGGATTGTCTGCGCCTATATTAATAATCGTTATTATTATTCTGAAAATTAAATACCGAACCAATATTT
>SKIC01000178.1 GCA_007116685.1 Balneolales bacterium | reverse complement strand
TGAGATCGTTTCTGTTCAGAGGGAGATTGATGGCGAAACGTTTACATGCGAAGAAGTAAGCTATCAGATTACACAGAATCGTCCTTTCGAAATAAAGCTAACGGTTCGGGATAACTCGGGGACCTTTAATGCTCTTGCCTCAGCCACGCATAATATTCGTATAAATCGTCCACCAATTGCAAATGCGGGTGATGATAAGCATGTTTCGCCGGGTAACCCGGTCACTTACGATGGCTCAGGCTCGTTTGATCCGGATGGACGAATTGCACGACACGAATGGATTTTTGAGGACGCTGTCGTGGAAGGATCTGTTGTTCGTCATGCTCTTGATCGACCGGGAATGCATGATGTTGTATTACGCGTAACCGACAACGAAGGCGCCGTTGGGTACGATACCATGCAAGTTCGGGTTAATTTTCCTCCTGTTCCGATTATTACAGGTAATCCAATTGTTAATTCCGGACGCGTACAATTATCTGGTGCTGAAAGTTATGACGAAGATGGTGAAATCATTAGATATCAATGGGCTTTAGGTGATGGAACCGTTAGAGTTGGCAAAGAAATAGAGCATATTTATCGGCGTCCCGGTACATATCAGGTTGTACTCACCGTAGTGGATGATTCCCGAACATTATCCTCTGTGCAAAGAGATACCATGATGCTTACCGTAAATCAACTTCCTGTTGCACGAATTGATGCTGTAGAGCGCATCCCAAAAGGTGGTGAAATTACTTTCGATGGAACTCGTTCTTACGATCCAGATGGCGAAATAAGCGCATTTATGTGGGATTTTGGTGATGGAAATACTGCAAGGGGAAGTCAAGTAACTCACAGATTTGAAAACCCGGGAACCTATCAGGTACAACTTACAGTGCGTGATGATTCCGGGCTGGAAGACGCCATTGCATTTGCTTACCACGAAGTTTATGTAAACGCACCACCGGTACTCGTAGCTGATTATCCCAGAAGAGCAGAACCCGGTACTCCTGTGAAAGTAGACTTATCTGATAGCTACAGTCCGAACGGTGGTTTGTTGTCCTATTTATGGAAAGTTGATGGAGAATGGAAAAACGGTGATGCTACCAGAAAATTTGTATTTCGACCGGGGAATAATAATACCATTCAATTTGCAGTAGCAGATGATGCCGGCCTGGAGAACTCCATAACTACCGGAGAAGCACGTTTTCAATTTAATGAATCGCCGGTTGCTGTGGCTAATGATGATATAAGAACCCATAGAAGAACTATCATATTTGATGGTAGCCGTTCTTTTGATCCGGATGGCGATGAACTGCGCTATTTCTGGGATTTTGGAGATGGAAATCATAAAACAGGTCCTATTGTGGTGCACACCTATCGTTTTGGGGGTACATTTCAGGCGATTTTAACGGTTGATGATCAGCAGGGATTGGAGAATTCTCAATCTTCAGATACGGTGAATGTCTTTATCAATCGTCCGCCGGAAGTATTTTTTCAAACGCCGGGCGTAGTTTGCGTTCAAGACACAGTGATGTTTGATGGGAGTATGACCTACGATCCTGATGGTAACGAATCCCTGAGCTATGTATGGGAATTTGGGGATGGCTCCGTGGCTCAAAGTAAAACCGTAGGTCACAGGTTTCCCGAAGAAGGCCGATACGAAATTATTCTTACCGTTGATGACAATGAAGGGATGCCCAATTCGGTAGCAACTCATACCGAGTTTTTAAGTGTAGTTGGTGATCCGCAGGCTGATGCTGGTTCTAATCGTACTGTAGTTGCAAACCAGTTAATTGAGTTTGATGGAAGTCGTTCTCGTGCAGCTGATGATTTTCTTAACGAATTTATATGGGATTTCGGTGATGGAAATACAGGTAGCGGAGTTCGTCCATCGCATCGTTATGACAGACCAGGTACATACGAAGTAACATTAACGGTTGTGGGTAACGTAATTGGGCGCTGTGCCAATGAAAGCACGGATACTATTCTGGTAATTGTTGAGCCAGAGCCATTTGCGGAATTTTTTATTCCGGATGAAATCAGCGTGTTTGATGAATTAGTTTTGGATGCTTCTTCTTCGTTAGCTGACGGGGCAGAAATTCAGCGTTTTACATGGACTATTGATTCTTTGCAAACCATAACATGGTCTATAGACAGCCAGTTTGATGCTGAAACTCAAACGTTTTCGAGAATCTGGACAAAACGAAACTCAAATGGTAATACAGCCACTTCTCAGGATTTGTCAGATCAGGGAAGGTTACCCATTACTACCATTAATATGCCTGCCGGGGATTATACCATTTCTCTGGAAGTTGAGATTCTCACATCCGCAGATCAAAACTCTGCCACAGATTCCAGAATGATTTCTGTGAGTGAAGCTCCAATTTTTACGCTGAATGCTACGCCAACGCTAATCCCTGGCGAACTTCATCGCTTTCAGCCTAGCGGAAGATTGGGTAGAATGAGAGAGCAGTTTGAAGCCATATGGGATTTTGGTGATGGAAATACAGCTTCAGGATTTGATGTTACTCATGCTTTTGAAAACGCAGGAACCTACACGGTAGTTTTTAGATTAGATGATGGCAGAGGAAATCCAGGAAGCGTACAGGAAATGGAACAAGAAATTCGGGTAAATGCTCCGCCGGTACCTGTGATCACGGGACCTATGCGCGGGGAACCAGGTTCACGAATGGTATTTGATGCTAGTGACTCCTACGTTGATGATGGAGAGATTACCGAATACCGTTGGTTTTTCTCTGATGGTTTCCGTGCAACAGGAACACGAGTAGAACGTGTTTTTGAGCGTTATGGTAATTACAGCGTCACCCTTACGGTATTGGATGATGCGGGTGTTGCAAATTCCACACAGAGTACAACACGAAGATTAATGGTTTCTGATCGCCCGGAACTCACTATGAGATTGCCAACAGTAGTTTGCCCGGGAGTGGAATTAGATTTGCCCGATGCCTTTTCATTAAGCCCTGAAGATTCATCATTAGTAGATATTTTCATTGGTAATACAAATATTGCTTTTGCAGATGCTTCTGAAATGGCGTTTCAATTACCCGGCCAGTATAATATTCGGGTGGTGATGCATGATGGCTCCGGCGATCCTTCACAAGCTCAAACCTTCCGGCAAAGCATACGGGTAAATGGTACTCCTGAAGTGTATGCCGATGTCCCGGAAAGAATCAGAATTGGTGCTGCCGGAGACCGAGCAATTTTTGATGCTTCCCGCAGTTTTGATCCTGATGGGGATATTTTAACCTTTTTCTGGGATTTGGGTGATGGCACTCGTAAAGCCGGTCGTACAATTACCCACACATATCAGCAGCCGGGCGATTATACCGTACGCTTAACAGTGGTTGATGACAAAGGCCTATCATGCAGTGTTGCCACTCGTGATTTCAATGTTACTGTAGTCAGGGATTAATTATGGCTGATAAGTCAATCAAAGACCAACTTTTGGAACTCTCTGAAAAAGTAGTAGATCTTTCAGAAGAGATGGAAACAGCCGAATCTGCCAATAAAGACAGAACTTACGCAAGTTTGGCAAAAGAACTCCGAATGATTGGAGACGAAGTTTTGGCAATACAGGAGTTGGCAAAAAACGACGATCTAGCATATTCTCAATTTATAATGGGATCGATATGTGCTCTTTTGGGATATTGGTCGCAAGCCGAAGAAGAGTATAGAAAAGCACTAAAACACTGGCCTGATCACATCGGAATATTAAATGAATTATTTGATGCATTAGTGCAGCAAAAAAAGTATCAAGATGCGAAAGAAATAATAGAATTGAGCATTAAATATGGTGGAGAGACCCCAATCATCATGCAAAATTATGCTGCTATTATGGTACATCTGCATCAACTAGATCAAGCCAAAATCATTATGATGAATTGTATCGCAAAATTCCCGGATGATCTCGAGAGTAAACAATTTCTTCACCAGTTAGAACACCCAGGAATTACAGAATGAGAAGTCGAAAACATTACAAAAATCCTCAGAAGGCCAAATACAAAATCCTTCATAAAGACAACGAAATTGTTGTAGTTGATAAACCGGCAGGATTACTTACAGTACCAATTCCGCGAATTAAAGCGGTAAATTTGGAATATTTACTGAACAAACAATTAGATCCTCAAAACTCAGAAATTCAGGCAGCGCACAGAATAGACCGTTATACCAGTGGCATTGTGGTTTTTGCACGAAATAGAAAAGCACATCGAAATCTAATGATGCAATTCAGGAACCATACGCCTGATAGAGTTTACTTAGCTATTGTCCGGGGTTGTCCGACTAAGAAAGAGGATATTTTGAAGCATCACATGAAAAGAGTAAAGCAGGGGTTCCGAAATATTGTTGTTCCTGCTAGTGATGAAGAGGGTACCCAAGCCCGTTTACGTTATGTAGTTCTACAGCCCGGTGAAGAAAAAAGTCTGGTCAAAATCTTTTTAGATACCGGATTGAAAAACCAAATTCGAGTTCAATTTGCAGAAATTGGTCATCCTTTGGTTGGAGATAGGCATTATAGTTCCAAAGAAAAATTTAACAGCAATTTAGACCGCCAAGCTTTACACGCTGCTGAATTAACATTTGATCACCCGGCTACCGGAGAACGAGTGACCTTTTTATCAGATTTGCCAAAAGATCTCAAATTTGAACTAAAAAGCTGATGTCAATATCGGTTTTATGAAACGCCATTCATTTTCTCCCTGTTATATAAATGAAACTAATAACCAAACGGAGAAAAAATTATGGATACCATTGCACGCAATGATAAAATTGATTTGAATATTGGCATCAGCGATTCAGATAGAGAAGCAATAGCACAGGGTCTGTCTCATTTACTAGCTGATTCTTATATGTTATATCTAAAAAGCCAAAATTATCATTGGAATGTTACAGGGATGCATTTTCATTCTTTACACGAGATGTTTGAAGAGCATTACACTGAATTAGCAGAAGCTGTTGATGAAATAGCAGAGAGAATACGTACGATAGGTCATTATGCACCTGGTACTTTTAAGCAGTTTGCTGAGTTGAGTAATGTTAATGAAGATACATCTATACCCTCCGCAGAGGATATGATTAAAAATTTGGTAGAAGCACACGAAAAAACTATTCAAACAGCAAGGAAATTAATACCAGTTTGTGACTCTGCTGATGATGAAGCTACGCTCGATTTAGCCACTCAGCGTCTGCAGGTGCATTCAAAAGCAGCATGGATGCTTAGAAGTCATCTTGGATAATTAAAACTTTTTTGAAAGCCGGTACAGCCGGCTTTTTTTTTGCCTAAAAAACAAAGTACCTTAAAGCGTTATAAAGAATTACAAAATTATGTGACATGGAAGAATTATTGGAAGACCCATTGAGGATTATTGAATTAACTATTCCTTACGCCTTAAACCTTATAACGGCAATCATCATTTTACTTGCCGGTTGGATTGTTGCTAAGTGGGCTGGCCGACGAATTATGAAGCTCGGCAAAAACGCCGAAAATGTGGATGATACCATAGTGCCAATCATGTCTAAGCTTGTTACAGTTTTAATCATGATTATCACAATTATTGCTGTTTTAGATAAGTTTGGTGTACAAATGGCAAGTTTAATTGCCATCCTCGGTGCTGCCGGTCTTGCTGTAGGTTTGGCTCTGCAAGGCACATTAAGTAATGTAGCATCAGGAGTAATGTTGTTAACATTCCGCCCTTTTAAAGTTGGGGATTTTATTAATATCAACGGTACGTTCGCAATAGTAGATGAAATAGGGATTTTCACTACTGAATTTCATACTCCGGACAATATCTATATGGTATGGACCAACTCAAAAGTTTGGGGAAGTGATATCCGAAATTTCTCTGTTAATGAAACTCGCAGATTAGATTTGGAATTTGGAATCAGTTATTCTGATGACATAGATAAAGCAATCAGTCTTATTAAAGATGAAATTTCCAACGATGAAAGAATTCTTCCTGAGCCGGAAGCTTTGATAGCTGTTTCAAATTTAGGTGATAGTTCTGTTGATTTAATTGCACGCCCTTGGGTTAAAACAAAAGATTGGTGGCCAACCAGATTGGCTTTAATCAAAGCTGTTAAGCAACGATTTGATAAAGAGGGAATCAGCATCCCATTCCCACAGCGCGATGTGCATTTGTTCAAAAAGAACTAATAAATTTTTAAAGTATGGCTTGATGATAAAATTCTAACATCTGTTGCTTCAAAATGCGGCCGGTGTTAGAATCAGGAAAATCACTTTCGTGACTCAATACGGGAGTTTCCACTTCGAAAACTCCCTTTTCTTTGTACGAGAAAACGCTGTTTATTTTCTTCATTGATTCTACCAGCGTTTTATTCTCGAGAAGAATATAGGATCGAAATGTTGTGATGTTTCGGGCAATAGCAGAGTAATTTAATGCAGCCATTAAAATCATACCGGCGCCCATGCTATGTTTCGTATCAATTACTGAAATAGCTATTTCAGCCATTTTCTCGTTTTCTGGCAGCATGACCATTCTTGCAATGGCAATTCCTGAATCAGGATCAGACTTACGAACCAGTCCCCAGGCCATGTGAGTTCTATAATCGATTTCCGTGAGGTAGGCTAATTGGCTTTTGGTAAGTTGCCTGATGTGGCTAAAAAAACGCATATATCTGGAGCGAGGCGAAAATTGCTGGAAACCTTCCTGAATGCGTTTCTTATCTTCAGGTGTTACTTTACGAAGTATTACTTCCGTGCCATCCCGAAGAGTGAAATGATAAGATTTATGTTCAAAATCAGAAGGTAGCATTACAATATCTATGGTTGCATCCAAGATAGAAAATAAAATAGTAGGAATACTTGTATTTGAGCAGGTAGAAATACTCGACTTTGCGGGTCCCATGGAAGTATTTGCTGCTGCAGATGAAATTTCAGGGAACAAACTTTGGGATGTGAAACTGATTTCTACCTCAGAAAAAAAGCTAACAGCCCGCTTTGGTTTGAATATTATTTCAGACTATGAATTAAGTAGTTCCCCAAGACCTGATGTGCTCATAATTCCTGGAGGCAAAGGGATACGGAACCTACTGGCTAATGAGAATCTCTTACTAAAATTGAAGAGTTTTATCACTCAAATTCCCGAAATAATTACGGTCTGTACAGGATCGTTACTTGCCGGCAAATTGAGTTTTTTGGATGATAAATTTGCCACCACACATCACGAAAATCTATCAGAATTAAAGGAAATTGCTCCTAAAACTAAAGTAGTTAACAAGCGCTTTTGTGATAATGGGAATATTCTATGTGCGGAGGGTGTTTCTGCCGGTATTGATGTGTCACTTTATTATATTCAGCGTGAAGCCGGAGACGAACTGGCAGAGCAAACTGCAAATTATATGATGTACAAAGGCGAATGGAAGAACAACCTCAGGAAATAAACACAGGGCAAGAAACTACCCAAACAGTTTCGTTTGATGAATTCCAAAAAATAGACAAGTATGCTATACCGGCCTGGCGGGTTGGTGGTGGATTTGGCTCATTGATTTGGTGGCTACTTCCTTTCGGGATTTCTCTATATGGAATGGGTAGAGATTTTCCGGAGTGGATTCCCTTCGCCTTGGCTGTAGTTGTATTAATTAACTCAATATCTCAGTCCACTTTTTTGCCTTATATCCGGTGGAAGCATTGGAGTTATCGAATTACAGATGACGAAATCGAATTACGCAGAGGTATTTTTATTAAGGTAAATACGCTAATCCCGATAAATCGCGTGCAGCATGTCGATACACGCCAGGGACCACTTTACCGCTCCTATGATTTGGCTTCCGTTACGATTTCCTCTGCTGCTACCACGCACGAAATTCCAGCACTTTCTGAAGACATTGCAGATTTAGTGAGAGAAAAAATTTCAATCCTGGCCAGAAAAGCGCGTCAGGATGTTTGAACCAAGAAGACAACATCCCGTAGCCTCCGTCACGAATGTGTTGCGTACTCTGCGGGAACTACTCGTGCCGATTATTATCGTACTTATCTTAGGAGGTGGCGGCAACTCACGGTTACTTGAACCCTCAACCCTATTAGTCTTACTCAGTGTTTTGGGGATAAGTGGAGTTTTGGGCTGGATGCGATTTCATTTCTGGATTGAAGAAGACGAACTCCGAATAACGCACGGAATTTTTGTTAAAAAGAAGTTATTCATCCCCAAAGAGCGGATTCAGGTTATAGATATTTCTTCTGGATTGATTCAGCGAATGTTTGGACTGGTACAAGTGCAGGTTCAGACTGCTGGAAGCTCATCCAGTCAGGCGCGGTTATCGGCAGTTACGCTACAGGAAGCCAAAGAACTAAAAAAACTATTGCTCGAAGATCAGGAATTAGCGGAGGTGGAAGAAACAGCCAGCCCGGAAAAAATTTACGCTTTGAGCACTCGTCGTTTACTTATTGCTGCTACTACAGCAAGTTCCTTTGGTGTGGCTTTCTCTATCGTGGGTTATGTGTTATCCCAGTTGGATCAATTTGTTGATGATGAAATGGTAGCCCAATATTTAGAAGGCGCCGTTGCACAAACTACGGCAGGCACCTGGATAATAATTTTGGTAGCCGCATTTCTATTTGCCTGGGTTTTGTCTTTGCTTGGCACTCTTTTACGTTATTCTAAATTCAGTGTTCGTAAGCGGAAGGATGATTTGGTCATAACTCGTGGCTTGATAGAACGAAAAAATATCACAGTTCCATTTGATCGCATTCAGGCGGTGAGAAGTGTGGAAGGAATCTTTCGTCAGCCTTTTGGTTACGCTGCACTATACGTGGAAAGTGCTGGATATGGTGATGAAGGCGGAGAATCTACCGTACTAATGCCATTGATTAAAAAATCAGAAATACCGGATATTTTGGAAGATTTATTGCCTGAATTTTCAGAACCGGAAGGCGAAGTAGCAAAGGCTCCGGTACGATCTATTCCCAGATTTGTACTTCGGCTGTTTATCCCGTTAACAATAGTTTTTGGTCTGGTTTATCTAGCATTTTGGGATAATCTCACCGCTATCGCACTTTTTTACGTTCCGGCATTATTATTAGCACTTTTGAGATACAAAGATACCGAAGCAAAAACGGTTGGTGATCATTTGGTGCTTCAATTCCGAAATTTGGCCAGAACCAGAGCCATTACCCGAAAACATCGCGTACAAGCTGCCAGCGTTTCTGCAAATTGGTTCCAGCGACGAAGGAAACTGGGAAGCTTTCGTGCTACAGTGGCTTCCGGAAAAGGTGGCAGAACCTTACCGGTTGATAATCTGGAAATATCCGACAGCAATTATCTGTTGAATTGGGCTCGACCGACGTGAATTGTGCCACAACTATGTTGTATGTAATAAATTAATATCGGATAATTCTTGTCCGATTAGGTGAATTCCAGTGAGTATTTTCTCAGTTAGCTTCGGGGAAGGTTTTTTTGTTCCGGAAACATATTGCGAAAGCAAAGTGGGGTTCATTCCGATTTTCTCTGCCAGAAACTTTGCACTTATTACTCTGTAAAATTTGAAGAACTGCTTAAAGTCAATTTCAAATTGAATATCGTTTGGATTTACATTCATTTGTTCCTCTTCAAAATAAAACACAGTGGCCTCGTATGCATTATTTATTAATTCAGGAACGGACTTTCCTGTCGTAAAAACGGGATGATCTGTCGCGTAGGCAGAAAACCCCGTGTCTGTTTTCTCGACAGCCATTATAATTTTGGTATTCATAATGCAGGTATTAGAGCAATATTAGCAGTTGCTTTAAAAAGCAAAATATGAAAAGTCCCTCTCCTTTGGAGAGGGATTTAGGGTGAGGTAAAAATGAATGCTTGTTATTTAATGTTGCATCTTATCTGATTCAAAACTCCCCGCCAAATTCATTCTTATACACTTCCAGAACTTCTTCCATCAAACTTGCGGCTGCGGCACGGGCTACGGCTTTAAGTAAATCTCTGTCGGTAGTATCGCCAACTTCGTAGGTTACCCCGCCTGCTTGAAAAGTGTTATAAAGCCAATTTTTAACGATAGGCGGCGCTACGCCAAAAGGATCATCCCGTAATTCGTAATCAGGGAGTCGTAGACGGATGCCATCAAGCCAATTGTCGGCGAAGTTTTCCGGCCAGGATGGCAGGGAGCGATCAACGCTAAAGAAAACATCATAGGATGTAGAATGAAAATCCAGCCCGTAATAAATGCGAGCGTCGGGGTTTTCCATTACATCCAAAATATGATCCCGCACAGCACGGGTTTCAGGTTGATGAAAATCGCGCCAGTCTCGGTTTAAATCCACGCCTCCGGCATTATGTCGCCAATGGCCATGATAGACACCATCGGGGTTCATCAAAGGAAATCCTATAACAGTAGCTACACTCCTGAAATTTCTGGCAAGATGATCATCCTCTAACATACGTTCAATGAATGCTTTCATGGCTAAAGTGCCGGGAACTTCAGGTGGATGTTGCCGCCCGAAAATGAAAATCAGATGCTCATTATCAGGGCTTTCGGATAGATAAAAATAGGGAACAGGCCGGCCTTCGTGGCTATAGCCAACAGTACCGGTTTGTAAGTAAGAGTAAGAATCCCAATAAGAAATCCATTCGGTCATTTCGGCAACATTTATCAATTCCTGCGCTGATACGGTTATACCGGCTTCATCCAAAAAAAGATCGAGTTCAGCAGTATTTTGGCTTGGACCGGGACGATAAGCAGAAGAGTCTGCTTTAACCCATTCTCCCTCAGGATGAAACCGCAATTTCGGATGATAGCGATGCCTTCCATTTTCGGTCTTAAACCGAAGGGTTATTTGCCGGGCTTCCTCCGTGGTTATATGAAAGGCGTACCATGCTGAATTGTTGATTGGGGCATTTTCTGGGGCAATGACAACGGCAAAAGTGTCACCTGCTATGTGATAAAAGTCATTGAAACGAGCACCGTCGAAATTGTTATGAATAAATACTTTCGGAGAACCAGCTCCAATGATGCGTTTATGCTGAGGAATGGTTTCTCTGGTTTCGGTTGTGGCGCCGGGCGGGTCATAAGGGATTATACTTTCATCAAGTTGTGCACAAGACGCAAAGACAAAAAGTATAACAGTCAAAGTGAATAGTATGATAGTAGGTATTTTTATAAAGGTATTTTGACTTGCAATCATTGTGTTTTAGTATGCTTTTATAATAAAGAAAGACTATTTGCGTATATTCAGTTCGTACGAAATTTCAGACAGAGTAATCTATTTTAGTGTCACGCAAATTCAAAATTTTTTTATTTACGGGGTTATTTTTCGGGCTTTTTACAGAGTTTGCTTTGGCTTTCAATGATGATGACGACAATGAAATTGAGCCACAAATTTGGTTCTTGTCGATAGAAGGGAATGATACGTTTGCCAATCAACTATTGCTCAATCAAATTGCTGCAGAATCGCCAAACTTTTTTCAGCGACGAAAATTTTGGGACAGAACCGGATATGAATTGGTCGAAAATGAACTACGCAGAGATGTAATTCGTCTGGAGAGGTTTTATCAAAGGCGGGGGTTTCCATTCGTTCAAGTACGGTATGAGATTATTGACAGGCGTAAAGATTGGCAAAAGAGAGTGATATTCCATATTAATGAAGGAGAGCCAACCATAATTGATGAAGTAACTTTTCACTTCATTGAAGATGGCGATCCGGAAGAGGTACTCCGAGAGGCAAGAAGTTTCCAACGATTGAGCGAGCGTCATCAATTACGTGAAGGAAGACGATACGAGCGAATTCGCCACAGTGATGTGGAAGGTGAGTTTCTGAATGTTTTGAATAATATGGGTTATCCATTTCCGCGTGTTAGTGTTGATGCAGAGATGGATTCATTACAAAACACTGCTCACGTCCACATAGAAATCGACTCCGGTCCCATAGGCTTTTTCCATGAATTTAGAATTAGTGGATTGGAAACAGCCACAGAAGAGCAATTGATTAGAGAATCTGCTTTGAGAATTGGTGATCAATACTCACAGAGAAGCATCAGAAATGCTCAGCAGCAAATATTTGGTCATCATTTGTATCGATTTGTAACCATCTCGGTACCCGAGCAGGAAAGAGATAGCTTGGTAACCTTAGACATCAGAGTGCGTGAGCATGCGCTCAGAAGTTTGCAGGTTCAATTTGGTGTAGGTCTTGAAGAAATAGTTAGAACGAGCGTATCGTGGCAACATAGAAATCCATGGGGTACAACACACTCATTCAGAGCAAGAACGCGATTATCATTCTTGGAGCAGGGTGTAAACCTTGACTACCGTTTCCCCTATGTTTTCAATACATACAGTAGTTTTGCAATTTCTCCTTTTGTTCAGCGCTTAAACGAATCCAACTTCGTTTTGCAAAGATATGGGGTGAATAACAGCTTTCTATACCAGTATTCTCAGGATTTGGCTGGTACAATTTCATACGAGTTTACCAGAAATGATGAGGAATTGGTAAGCCCGGATGTAGAATTGGATCCCGAATTCCGTTACGACATTTCCGCCATTCAGATTTTCGGTTATTATGGACAGCCATTTGCCGAACGTGGTCAAAATTGGGTAATCCGTCCATTCTCAGAAATTTCCGGATTCTTTGGAACCGGTACTCTTAAATATCAGCGGTTTTCTGTGGATGTGAGGCGATTTATAGACCTTGGAAGCTCAACGCAATTGGCTTTACGAACAGAAACGGGTTTACTTTATTCCGATGATTTACTCGAATTGCCATCCAATATCAGATACTATGCCGGGGGTACAGGGAATGTGCGGGGTTGGCAACGTAGAATGCTAGGTCCTAAACGTCCGGCTTTTAACGATGATGGCGAATTCGAGCGTTTTTTACCTTTGGGTGGTCGTGCAAATCTTATTTTCAACACGGAAATCCGACAAGATTTAGGATTTTTGATTAATAATTTCGGGATGTCTGTATTTTTTGATGGGGGGCAGGTTTGGCAGCGAATTCCAGAGTACGATATTTCTGATTTGCAGTATTCTGTTGGAGGTGGTTTTCGTTACAATTCACCCGTTGGGCCTATTCGAATCGATATGGGCTATAAAATTAATCCAACCGATGAAGATTTAAGAATCTTTGAAGGCGTTGATTATGGAAATTGGTTTGATCGCTGGGGGCTTCATTTTAGTATAGGGCAAGCATTCTAACCCGAAGTATTCACCCAAAAATGAAACTGTTACAGAAGGCATTATTACGTTTAGATATTTATGAAAAAACTGATTGCTGAATAATTCAGGCAAATGGAATCTCCACAACAAGCAAATAACAAAAAATCATTATTCAGGCGTAAAAGCGTCTGGTTTTCACTCGTTCTAACAACGCTTGTTTTAGGTATTGTCTGGCTGGCTCAAAGTGATTTTCTGATGAATCAAATCAAGAAAATTGCTGAAAAACAAGTTTCTGAACAATTGGATGCTAGCCTGAAAATCAAAAACATGCGGGGAAATGTTTTTTCTCACCTCGTTATTGAAGAATTGTCATTATTTGACGAACAGGAAAAAATCCTAGGCTTGGATACGCTCTCGGTTTCTTATTCACTGTTTAGTTTGCTTCAAAGTGAATTCAATATCAAAGAGCTCAGAATTTCTAAACCAACACTCAATCTGAGGCAAACCAGTTTCGATTCCTGGAATGTACTGGATATTCTGCCACCATCAGAGCCTGGTGAAGTAGAAGACTCTGAGGGAGATTCGGAGTTTCCATTCCCATTTCGTATTTCTTCGTTTACAATTGAAAAAGGTAGTCTAAATGTACATAGCCCTCAATTTCTTCCTGATACAACGCTTGCTGTCAGAGACCTAAATATTGCTGCTGGTTTTGCTATGCTAAAAGACGACATGGAATTAGAATTGGCGGATTTACGTCTCAATATCATCGAGGGGCGATTTGAGCATCCATTATTTGTACAAGCTGGGGTAGATTATAAGAAAGGTCGTTTTTCACTAAATGAGTTTCTGTTCGAGAGTGGGGCAAGTTTATTGAGAAGCTCCGCATTTTTTGATGAAAACGATGACTCGGTAGAAGCTGATTTAAGTATAAAACCTCTTTCTCACAAAGAACTGGCAGCTTACATAGAAGAACTACCTCTGCGCCAGGATTTAGATATCATTCTAAAAATCGGTGGTAGTTTACAGGATTTGCGCGCCGGGTTACAGGTTAACGCAGATGATCTGCAAAACTTTGAATTACAAACAAGGTTTGCAGTATTCCCTGATTTTGAGCTGAAATCATTCCAAACGAGCATCGATAAAATAGCGCTCTCGGAACTAACCGGCATTGATGATTTACCAATTATTAGCGGACTGAATTTTTCAGGTACCGGAAATATGAATCCAGCTTATTTGGCAGAGGCCATTTTTGAATTACATGGCAAAATCTCGCATATCGACGTTAACACATGGGAGATAAAAGATGTGATCTTGGATGCCCATCTGGATATCGATCGTTTAGTTTCAAATATTGAATGGAGTAGCGATTCTCAGAACTTTTCAATTTCCGCCAATGCGTCCGAAATATTCCAGGAAGAATCCGATTGGACATCAAAAATAGAAATTCGAAATTTTAATCCCGGTTATTGGGCCAGGGATGAAAATTTATCCGGCAGTATGGCTATTCTGGCAGAAATTAGCGGGCGGGGTTTTGATCCCGAAATTGCACAGGTTGCATATAATGTAATTTTGGAAGATGTACGCCTCCCCATGCAATCTTTCTCCCGTTTAGAAGCAGAGGGTATTGCAGGATTGGATAAAATTAGTTCGGATGTAAAACTGACTATCGAAGATTCTGAGTTAATTGCATCATTGAATCTAAATTTGGAGGATGAAGAGCCTCGATACGAATTTGGCGTATTCACGGAGCAATTTAATCTGGCCGTAATTCAGGGATTAGATGCTCTTCCAACACGCCTGAGGTTTTACCTTGAAGGAGAAGGCAAAGGTTTTGATCCTGAAACCATACAATTACAAGCGAATTTTGATGCAGACAGTTCCTTTGTAAACCGCGCATTCATTCCATCGTTTGGGAGTGATTTTAGATTGAATGGGCCGAACCTAATCATCCAGGATGCCCGACTGATTAGTGATATTGCAGATGCGCAATTGAAAGTGAATTTCAAGTTGGATGAGCCTTATCACCCTGAGAATTTTGCTGATTTCTCTCTGGATATCAAAGATGTTTCCCCTTTCAGTAATCTTGCCGGGCTCGAAAGGCTCTTTGTGCTTGGAAATATTACAGGAACCGCACGCGCCGAAGAAAATGAACGACTTGGAATAAATGCCGAACTAGCGCTACGGGAAATCGAAGCTGATACCATAGCAGTGAGTCAGATAGATGGAAGTTTTCAAGCCAACATTTCTGAAAAAATAAATTACTCTCTAGAAATTAAAATCTCAGAACCGGGCACACCGGCATTTACCGCTCATTCCGTTACGATTAATTCTGAAGGAAAGCTCGACGGGAATCTGCATACAAATTCCTTTGACTTTGAATTTTTGGTACGTGAAGGCAGCGGTATAGCCCAAAAAGCAGAAGTTCGGATTGCCCAAGATATTCTGGAAGTTTTTACTACACATTTATCCATCTTTGATCCTGTTGGTGGATATGAATTAATGGAGCCCTTCTTGTTTGAGCAAAAAGATTCCAAAATTCGCCTGGATACGCTCAGATTATCTTCAAATAATTCATCAAAAATTACGCTCGCCATTGAACAGTATGGTGAAGAAAGTTTTCGGGGAATGTTTGATGGACAGGATGCCGATTTAGGACTTATTCAGCAAGTGGTTATGGACGAAGCCATGTTTGATGCGTTTTTAAGCGGACGAATTGCTTTTGATATTCGAGGTTTAGAGCATATAAACCTTGATTCGGATATAATAGTGCACAGTTTTAAAATGGATGAAATCGCCTTGGACACGCTACAACTCAGGGCTACAATTATCGAGGAATGGCTGGATTTGAATTTTGCTGTTCGCAAAGATCAAAAAGAATATATCGCAGCATCTTACACATTGCCATTTCAGCCTGAAGCTCCGGAAGATTTAGATGCTGAGTTTTTTGAGCAGGAAGTAATGGGTAGCCTACATATTCCCGATTTTGATCTGCAGGAATTTACTCCTGTATTAGCAATGCTTGGATTGGAGGGGTTAACGGGAAGATTGCAAGCAAATAGCACATTGAGTGGCACTGCCGGAAGTCCCAATTTGACGGGAGAATTTATTTTATATGGTGCCAGGATTTCAGATGTGCCGGTAGATTCTTTAGATCTGAGAATGGATTATTCACATGAAGAAAATCAGATAAATTTAGTCGGATTTATGAACTCTTTGGATCAGAGAGTTCTGGAAATTTCAGGGGATATACCGCTTTTTATAGATTTCCAAAGTTTTGATATTTCAGGTCCCGATCAGGATAACCCTTTGGATGTAAGTTTTGTTTCTAATGAGTTTCGATTGGCAACGCTAAACGATTTTATTCCGCGGGATGTGGCAAGAGGCTTACGGGGTTCTTTGCAAGCTGATATCAACGTGAAAGGTCCACCGGAAAAGCTTGAAGCCCTCGGTTATGCTCGCTTACGAAATGGTTCGGTACGTGTGATTGAGAACAATATCCGATTTCAAAATATGCGAATGGATTTGCTCTTTGAACCGGACAAGATCACCATAGAGCAATTAAGCATGGATAGTGGGGGCTCATTATCAGCCAGTGGTGAAATTAGCCTTGATGGATTTATGCCTTCGGATATACAATTGCGAGCCAATGCTCGAAATTTCAGAGTATATGATACTCGAGATATCGATTTGTTTATCAGTTTGAACACCGATTTGAGGGGTCCATTGGAAAGTTTACAACTCAGTGGCGACCTTACAATGGAACGAGGCGTAATTTATCTGGACAATTTCGGAGAGCGAACGATAGAAGATGTGAAGCTTGAAGATGAAGAATCAACTACTACAGAAATGTTCGATTTCTTTACGCCAATGCAAATGGAGATGGGAATCGTATTTACCAGAAATTTCTTCCTTAGAAACCGTCGCGACCCTGAATTGAATCTGGATTTACGAGGTGAATTGGATCTTGTGAAAAACCCCGGAGACGAAGATGTTGAGATTTTTGGAGAACTTGAGATTCCAACCGGACATGCCACTACGCTATTTAATAAGCGATTTGAAATGGATAGTGGCTCGATTTTATTCAGTGGGCCGGCTACCAATCCTGAAATGAATATTCGAACAGTGTACCGCCCACGACAAACCGGCGAGGATATTCGGATTTTTTATGTGATCTCAGGAACCGTTGAAGAGCCTGAATTTTCTTACGAGAGTGATCCTGAAATGGGATTTCAGGATATTGTCAGTTATACGCTATTTGGCAGACCGTTTGCCGCTTTAGCCGGCTGGGAAAGATCGGTATCCGGAAGGTCTCAAAGTGATTTTGCTGCAGATATCGCGATCGATCTAATCATAGACAGAATCGAGCAGCTTGCCGCCGATCGTCTTGGAATTGACGTGGTTGAAATCGATAATAATCAAAAAGGTACAGGCTCAGGCACGTCTATTAAAGCAGGTAAATATGTTACAGACCGATTGTTTATAGCATATGTTCAGGAATTAGGCGGTACCAACCTTGGCCGTCAGGTATTGATTGAATACATGCTTAGGAACAACCTGGATTTGCTAATAACCGCCAGTGATGATTACCGAACCGGAGTAGATATTCTCTGGCGATATGATTATTGACGATTCTAGACCGTATCTTTTCGCATCAACCCCTTATCATAAAAAATCAAAAACTATGAAAAATCACTATCTGACTGTAGTAATTCTCTTATTAGCTTTAGGCTTGATGGCTTGCGGCAGTGAATCTGAAACTCGCGATGAATCTGCCTCTTATGATACCAGAGGAATCTTTCTAAGTTTGGATGCCGATATTAATGTCATTTCTGTGGCTCATGAGGATATTCCTGAAGTCATGAACGCCATGCGCATGAATCTTAGAATTGATTCTCCAGAGCTTGTTTCTGAGCTTGAACCTGGAGATAAAATATCATTTCGTTTGGCTCGTGTGGGTATGCAATGGTACGCTCGCAGTATTGAAGCCTTGCCTCCCGACACGGAATTAGAACTACCTGACCAACTGCGGGCAATGCTTCCGAGTTTTGATTAGAGGATATTTTAAAATCTTGATTATTCATCCGCTGCGGTGGAGGATTACCTATAATCAAAGACTTCTATAAAACAAAAAAGGGAATCACGATACGAATCATGATTCCCTTTTTGCGTTCAGTCGGGATGACAGGATTTGAACCTGCGACCCCTCGCACCCCATGCGAGTGCTCTACCGGGCTGAGCCACATCCCGAACTTCTAAAAAAAAAGCTGAAGTTTAGTGCTGGCGGCTTTTTTACAGATTCCAAAAATAGGGCAAGTTCATCTCAGAAGCAATCTAAAGCGAAGTGTATTCTGCGAATAACTGACCATTTGGAGCGCTATTCTACCCTAAGTTTAATATTGATGCTCGTTTCGTTGTTATTGCCTGTAATTGTCATCTCTCCGTTATGCTGTTCGCAAAGCATTTCAACCAATCGTAAACCAAAGCCTGAGGTTGGAATTTCTTTTGACGGGAAATCACCACCATTGTCGGTAACAGTTACAATTAAGATATCTTTACTCTTACGTATCTGAACAAAAACTTCCGGTGTTTCATGATTTTGAAATCCATGCTTTACAGAGTTAGAAAGCAATTCATTCAAAATGATAACCAAACTCGATAGTAACTTTGGATTTATATACGTGTTTGAGATGGAAGTATGCAATTTGATTTTAGTTTTATGCTCGAAATTGGCAAGTATCTCATTTAGTAAATCAGGCAAAAATTCCGATAAATTAATACTTCCCTCATAGGTTGTTTGATACAACTTTGTGTACATAATCTGCATGGCTTGCACTCGCTTGGCAACATCCACCAAAATTTCACGCGACTCTTTGTCTTTGATTCGGTCTTCTTCCAGTATGATTAGTCCATAAATAGTGTTCATGTTGTTTTTGATACGATGGTGTACCTCTTGCAGCATTAACTCTTTGCCATCCAAAGTAGATTGGATTCTCCTTTCTGCGCGCCACAAATTTACAGATACTATTACGATAATCAGAAATACTCCCGTTAGAATCAGAATTTCAAATCGTAATAAAACCACCATTTCTCGCAGAGTCGGGTCGGGACTTATAAAAGGAGAAATCTTTAAGGTGCGCAACAAATTCATTACTGGCGAATAATCCAATGGTACAGTCCAGCCATTTCTACCTGAGCCCAAAGTGCCGGAATAGGTATTTTCAAAGCGAAAAAGAGCAATTGCTACCTCTCGGCTCAAACGAAAATTCGTGTGTGCTAATGCTGCAAATGGCCAGGCAGGATATAGCTGCGTTGACACTAAAAATGGATAAATTGGATGTGAGTGAGGACTCTCAATGGCTTTGAAATCATTTAGATTTATTAATCCCTCATCAGCCATCCGTTCCAAATGTGTAGAGCGGATAATACCAACATCAGCCTCTCCCGATAACACGGCAAAAACAACTTCATCATGAGAATGAGTGAAAAATCGATGAAAATGCGCTTTATTATAATTCAGCCCAAACTCTTTCAGAAGCCCGTAACCAGCCAGCCAGCCACCAAGAGAAGCGCTATCTACAGCTGCAACAGTTTTATTTCTGATATCAGGAATAGTTTGTACTTCTGTATTATCACTCCGCGTAAAAATGAGTGAGCCAAAGCTCGAAACACTAGTAGCATTTTCATAATAAATGGTAGTAGCAATACGATTGGCCAAGCCTGCGTACTCCCAGCTGGCGTACATAGCTGAATTGCTAATTACAAAATCAATGGATTGATTAACTACGGCTTCATCAATCATGTCGAAGCCTAGGGGTACCAATTCAAATTGTACACTTGGTATTTCATTGTTCAGGTAGGCAATTAAATAACCCCAATCGCGATCTGTAACTTCAAATCCTCTGTTTGCAAGAATACCAATGCGAACGGTATCAGAAATCTCTTCATCCGATAAATCAATTGAATTCAGAGAAATGGTTAAAAACCAAATTCCAAGGAAAACCTTTAAAATCATCTATTTTTAAAATCTAACAGTCCTAGTAAATGCCTTCTGTTTCGTCAGTCGACAAGGCACTTAAACATGAAATTGGCTTGCGTTTCAGTCACTTATACGCAAGACATAATTCTTGAATAGGTTTTTTAATGTTGATGATTACTTTTCACTAGGATTTCATCCATCTTGATTAGTCAGCTCATCTGCGAATGATATCTGAATCATTTTTAAAATACCTAATTCATAAATATACAACTTTTCCCACTCACATTTGAGTTCACGAATCTGTATCTAAACTCTCAGGGGACTGGATTTTTCGTATATTCAGAAACCCAAATAAATAGCATTTATGGAAACTCACATTACATCAATCGATAA
The DNA here is from genome assembly GCA_007116685.1 of Balneolales bacterium. Taxonomy (GTDB): domain Bacteria; phylum Bacteroidota; class Rhodothermia; order Balneolales; family Natronogracilivirgulaceae; genus SKIC01. The sequence continues at coordinate 20,703 of SKIC01000178.1, read as the reverse complement.
TATCATCGTAATTGGCGACCGCCTCCTGCTAAAGCCAAGAGCAGAGCAAAGTCAGACACGCTCAGGATTATTTTTGCCACCGGGCGTATCAGAAAAAGAAAAGATTTATTCGGGTTACGTAATTAAAGCCGGACCCGGATATCCGGTAGGTACAGATCGTGATGAGCCATGGAAACCATCAGGCGATAAAGCCCAATACATTCCTTTACAAGCTGAGGAGGGTGACTTGGCAATCTATCTTCAGAGCCATGCGCACGAAATCGAGTTTCAGGATGAGAAATATGTAATTGTGCCTCATCACGCTATTTTGTTGGTTATCAGAGAGTAAGGAAGTCCTGCCTTTTCGTGGCTAAAAAAACGGTTTTTCACGCAGAAAAAAATTGAATTAAAATGTGTAAAGCGCCGTTTGGGTGCATGGTGAAACAAGCAGAAATGCTTACCTTAAAGACTTATCTAATAACCGAGTTCAAAACGATTTAAAACAGCCTCATGACCAATCTTTTTGCAAGGGAATCCTTCGAATTCCGCCACAATTCGCCATCACAGAAAGACATACAAGAAATGCTGGATGCCATCGGAGTTTCATCTCTTGATGAACTTATCGATCAAACGGTTCCTTCGTCTATCCGCCTGCCAAAGCCAATGGATTTGCCGGAGCCACTCAGCGAGCATCACTTTCTGAAAGATTTCAGAGAGATTTTTTCTAAGAATAAAATTTTCCGCTCGTTTATTGGCATGGGCTATTACGATACCATTACTCCCACTGTCATCTTGAGAAATATTCTGGAAAATCCCGGATGGTACACTGCGTATACTCCTTACCAGGCTGAAATTGCTCAAGGCCGATTGGAAATGCTGATTAACTATCAGACGATGGTAATGGATTTGACCGGAATGGAAATAGCCAATGCTTCTTTGCTGGATGAGGCTACAGCGGCAGCAGAGGCGATGAGTTTGATGTTTGACGTACGAAAAGGCAAAAAGAAAAAAGCGATGTCTTTTTTCGTGAGTGATAAAATCTTCCCACAAACAAAAGCCTTGCTCGAAACCAGAGCAGAACCCTTAGGCATTAATTTAATTTTTGCGCCGGTAGAGGATTTTGATCCCACAAATGAAGACATCTTCGGTTTACTTACGCAGTATCCTGATAGCAATGGCGAAGTGCATGATATTAGCGATTTGCTTAAAAGTGCCGCTGATAACGACATTAAAACTGCCGTTGCCGCAGACTTGTTGAGTCTCACTTTGTTACGTCCTCCCGGAGAGATGGGCGCAGATGTAGTAGTTGGAACCACTCAGCGTTTTGGTGTTCCTATGGGTTTTGGTGGACCGCATGCAGCCTATTTTGCAACCCGAGAAGCATATAAGCGCCAAATTCCCGGTAGAATTATTGGTGTTTCTCAGGATAAAACCGGAAAGCCGGCCTATCGTATGGCTCTGCAAACCCGAGAGCAGCACATACGTCGGGAAAAGGCGACCTCAAATATTTGTACAGCACAAGTTTTACTTGCCGTAATGGCAGGTGCTTATGGTGTTTATCACGGACCTGAGGGCTTGAAGCGGATCGCTTCCCGTATTCACGCCATGACAAAATTGGCTGAGAAAGGACTCAAAGAATTGGGTTTGAATCAAGTGAATAAAGTGTATTTCGATACGCTGAAAATTGAAGTTGAATCCGAAGACTTCAAAGAAGCCTTACGTTCTGAAGCCGTTCGCAACGAAGTGAATTTCCGCTATTTTGAGGATAATTATGTAGGTATTTCCTTTGATCAGGTAAAAGAACCGGAAGACGTGCAACTCGTGCTTGATATTTTTGCAAGACTACTTGGCAAAGATGCACCCGATGCACTTGCTTCAACGGATTCCATTTCTGTGAGTTTTCCTGATGCCTTAACCAGAAAGAGCGAATTTCTCAGCCACGAAGTATTTAACAGTTTTCACAGCGAGCATGAGATGCTTCGCTATTTAAAGCGTCTGGAAAACAAAGATATTTCTTTGGTTCATTCTATGATTTCCCTTGGTTCATGTACCATGAAATTGAATGCCACCACAGAAATGATTCCTGTTACCTGGCCGGAATTATCAAGTCTGCATCCTTTTGTTCCTGTTGATCAGGCGGAAGGATATTATCAAATGATTGAGGAATTGAGCCAATGGCTCTGCGAAATCACCGGATTTGATGCCATGTCTATGCAGCCAAATTCCGGAGCGCAGGGAGAATATGCCGGACTCATGACTATCCGCAATTACCACAAAGCACGTGGGGAAGGACATCGCAATGTGGCTTTGATTCCATCTTCTGCGCACGGCACTAATCCTGCAAGTGCGGTGATGGCCGGTATGAAAGTGGTTATCGTAAAATGCGATGAGCGTGGTAATATCGACGTGGCTGATTTGCGAGAAAAAGCAGAAAAACACAGTTCCGAATTAGCCGCTCTGATGGTTACTTATCCGTCCACACACGGAGTTTTTGAAACCGAAATCAAAGAAATCTGCGCATTGATTCATGAGCATGGCGGTCAGGTATATATGGACGGTGCCAACATGAATGCTCAGGTTGGTTTAACTTCGCCCGCTATTATTGGTGCGGATGTTTGCCACCTCAATTTGCACAAGACATTCTGTATTCCTCATGGCGGCGGCGGACCCGGAATGGGACCAATTGGCGTGGTTAAGCATTTAGAAGAACACTTGCCGGGGCACTTTTTGTTTGATAACGAAGATGCTCCTTCAGAGGGAGCTGTTTCCGCAGCGCCTTTTGGATCCGCAAGTATTCTTGCCATTTCTTATGCCTATATCCGCATGATGGGCGCCGAAGGACTAACCAATGCTACCAAATTGGCAATCTTGAATGCGAATTACATCAAGCACCGTTTGGAAGGTCATTTCGAAGCACTTTACGTTGGCGAAAACGGTCGTGCAGCGCACGAAATGATTATCGAACTTCGCCATTTCAAGCAAGAATGTGGAATTGATGCTGTTGATCTTGCAAAACGTTTAATGGATTACGGATATCATGCGCCAACCATGTCTTTTCCTGTGGCAGGAACCATGATGATTGAACCTACAGAAAGCGAAACCAAGGCCGAATTGGATCGTTTTTGCGAGGCGTTCATTTCTATTCGTCAGGAAATTCAGGAAATCATCGATGGCAAAGCCGATAAGGACAATAATGTGCTCAAAAATGCACCGCATCCGGCATCGGTTGTTTTATCGGATGATTGGGATTTTCCATATTCACGCCAAAAGGCAGTTTATCCATTAGAATGGGTGCAAAATGCCAAATTTTGGCCATCCGTTAGCCGCATTGATGACGGATATGGAGACAGAAACCTGATCTGTTCTTGTCCTCCACCGGAAGCATGGGAAGAAAGCGAACTAGAAAACGCTTAAAATATCCATGAAGATTTAGAATGAGGCAGATGTTACGACATCTGCCTTTTTTTATTTAGTTCCAGTGTTCTATTTTCAGTCAGAATAAAAAAGTTACAGATAATGCGAGTTAACGAGACCTTGAAAACAGGCTTCAACTCATTCACTAAAATCAGACATACATGAAATTCCTTTTATTAACAATTCTTTTCGCATTCGGTTGGAATTTGGCCATTGCGGAGGATAATCCGCAATGGATTCGTCATCAGTCCATTTCTCCTGACGGACAGCACATTGCATTTACCTACAAAGGAGATTTATATCGCGTGCCGGTAAGTGGCGGTGTTGCCCGGCAACTTACTTTTCACGAGGCTCACGATTTTATGGCTGTTTGGAGCAATGATGGTTCTCAGATTGCTTTTGCCTCAGACCGTTATGGGAATTTCAATGTGTATGTGATGGATGCTGATGGAGGTCCCGCAACTCGTTTGACGTATCATTCCAATGACGAATTCCCTTATGCCTTCAGTCCCGATGACGGATTTGTTTGGTTTGGCGCTGTTCGCCAGGATGACGTAAATCATCGCCAGTTTCCTGCTGCCAGTCAGCCTGAATTATATAAGGTGCCTGTTCAGGGTGGCCGTGTTCATCAGGTGCTAACTATTCCTGCCGAGTTTTCTCAAATTAGCAGCGATGGAAAGCGAGTGGTTTATCATGACAAAAAAGGCGGCGAGGATGAATGGAGAAAACATCATCGTTCTTCTATCACCAGAGATATTTGGCTATACGACCGCGAGGCCGGAACACATACCATGCTGTCTGATTTCGAAGGTGAGAATCGCCAACCGGTTTTCAACAGCTCGGAAGATGCCATTTATTACCTGACAGATGAGAGCGGTACGTTCAATGTGCATAAAATGGATCTAAGCCAACGCGGAAGCAGTGAGCAGATTACGAATTTCTCTTTGCATCCGGTGCGTTTTTTAAGTTATGGCAGCGGAAGATTGGCTTTTGGTTATGATGGCGAACTGTACACCATGCTCCCCGGTGAAGAACCGCAAAAAGTGGATGTCATGATTCGTACGCAGAAAAAATCGAATCCTGACAGCTTTATTTCCATAAATGGTGGCGTGAGCGAAATGGCCATCGCTCCAAATGGGAAAGAAATTGCTTTTATAGCCCGTGGTGAAGTTTTTGTTACTTCTGTGGATGGCGCCATGACTAAGCGAATCACCAATACACCGGAACAAGAGCGATTTTTAGCATTCAGTCCTGACGGAAAAGACCTCTTGTACTCCAGAAAACAAGATGGCCAATGGCGTGTTTTCGCTACCCGAATTGTGCGTGAAGAAGAGCCGTTCTTCTATGGTTCAACCTTATTGCAGGAGAGGGAATTTTTCACGGAAGATGCGGATGTTTATCAAGCTTCATTTTCTCCTGATGGTAAACAAATCGCTTATATCTATGATAGACGTACGCTTCGTGTCCGAAATTTGGATAACAACCGCACGGTAGATTTACTTACTCCGGATGACTTATTCCACATGAGAGAAGGCGAACATTATTTCATCTGGAGCCCGGACAGTAAATGGCTCTTGATTGGCTGGCGTAAATTGCTTCACAATTCTGAAGTCTTATTGATGGCTGCTGATGGAAGTGAGAGAATCAACCTAACCCGCAGTGGTTATATGGATTCAAGTCCTCAATGGAGCAATGACGGCAAAAAAATGATTTGGTTCTCAAACAGAGATGGATTGAGAAGTTACGCAACAAGCGGGGCTACGGAGCGGGATGTGTACACCATGTTTTTTGATCAGGAAGCATGGGATTTGTACTCCATGGATGAAGAGGAGTACAAACTTTGGACACAAGTTCAGGAAGCCAATGGTAGTAGTGACGAGGAAGAAGAAGATTCTGATCTCAGTTTCGATAAAGAACGCATGAAAAACTGGACGGCTCGTTTAACGCCACAATCGGGTTGGATGAGTGATGCGGTTTTATCAAAAGATGGAAAGAAATTGTACTATCTGGCTAGTTTTGATGGGCGATATAATCTCTGGGAAGTAGATCTCAGAACCAGAGAAAATAGTATTGCTATCCGCCTGAATTCCGGTCCCGGAAGTCTTCATTGGGATGATGACATGAGTAATTTGTACATGTTGAGCGGTGGAAGCATACAGAAATTGAATATTGGAGGAAGTTCTGCCAGCCCGGTTCGAATTCGTGGAGAAATGCCGTTTGATGAACTTGCGGAACGTCAGCATTTATTTGAGCATATTTATGTGCGCACTAAAAATGTGCACTACGAACCTACCTTCCACGGTCAGGATTGGGACATGCTCTACGAAGAATACAGCAAGTATCTGCCACATATCGGGAATACATACGAATTTGCTGAAATGGTAGCAGAATGGTTGGGTGAATTGAATGTGTCGCACTCCGGAACCCGATACAGCAGGAGTATAGATAACGCAGACCAAACCGCATCTTTGGGAATCTTCATGGATTACAGTCATGAGGGTAATGGTATCCGAATAGCCGAGGTAATTGCAGGTGGACCGCTAGACAAAGCCTCCTTTGATATCCAGCCGGGGATGGTTATCGAAAAAATCAATGGGCAGTTAATTACACCGGATAGGGATATTGCCTATTACCTGAACCGAAAAGCAGGCGAATTTGTCATGTTGGAAATTGTTTGGCAAGAAACCCGCCGCAGAGAAGCAAGAAAGCAAATCACAGTTCGCCCGATTAGTCTTGGTCAGGAAAGAAGCCTGCTTTATCAGAGATTTATCGAGATAAATCGTAAAGAAGTGGAAGAGAAGAGCGGTGGCAGATTAGGTTATGTGCATATTCCGGGTATGGGCGATGGGCCTTTCCGAAATGTTATTCAGGATATGCTCGGCCGTTATGTAAATAGCGAAGCCATGATTGTGGATACCCGTTTCAATGGCGGTGGTGATTTGGTTGCTGATTTAGCCATGTTTTTTACCGGCGTGGAATTCAATCGCTATGCTACCGAAGATAGAGTGGTCGGCGGCGAACCAACTTCCCGCTGGACTCGTCCTACCTTGTCGCTTTTCAATGAATCCATGTACTCAGACGGACATTGTTATGCAAGTGCTTATGTAGAACTTGAAATTGGTCCATCGGTTGGAATGCCAGTGCCGGGTACCTGTAGTTTTGCCGGCTGGGAGCGATTACCAAACGGAATGGTTTGGGGAATTGTGCCCGTTAGCGCTACAAACAAAGCTGGCGAGTGGATGGAGAACAACCAAACGCATCCAACCTACGAAGTCAAAAACATGCCGGGCTACATCGACCAAGGCCGAGACCAACAACTCGAACGAGCTATAGAAGTCTTGTTGGAGAAGTTGGATTAAGTTTAGGATAAAGTATCTCCCTTAAATTTGGGGGAGATACTTTATTTCTCTATAACATACAAATTCTCTAAAAAACATAGGACGTTGTCCCCGACGTCCTATTACAAAAAAGCAGTCGTTCACGACTGCGATATGGCACAACACGAGTAAAAAACCTCGTTGCTAATCCACAATACCGGACAGCCGCCCTTCTTTATCCCAATCGTGCTATTATTGCAGAGTCTGCATCCAATACCCAAAATGCCTCACCTAAAATGGCGGCAGCCCGCGGCTGTCCGAAACTTGAGAAATGCTAATAGCTGGTATAAATTGGTAAAAGATTGCCCTAATATATGCTATTCGTGATCTGAATCTCTATTTTGAAGCATTAAACCCGAAATGCTTTTTTATTTATTATGACACTTCCCAAAGGCCTTTGGATGAGTGCGCTTCTGTTTTTATTTTCAATAGAGGTGGCTTTATCTCAAGATGTGCTTATCAACGAGATTATGGCTTCTAACAGCGAGACTATCGCTGACGAAGATGGTGATTACGAAGACTGGATTGAATTATATAATGCCGGCAACGAAACGGTAAATCTTTTTGGCTATGGTCTGTCGGATGATTATGACCGCCCCTATCGCTGGCTTTTACCGAATATTAGTATCGCACCCGGCGAGTTTTTGTTGGTATGGGCATCCGGCAAAGACCGCACGAACCCATCTCAGCCTTTGCACACCAATTTTAGCATTTCATCATCGGGAGAGGAAATTCTGCTCACATCCACCGATGGAACCCGGGTTGATGAAATCCCACCCACCGCCATTCCTACAGATATTTCCTACGGACGAGTTCCTGATGGTGGCGACCAATTCATCTTTTTTGAAAATCCCACACCGGGGGAATCAAATGACGATAGTGGTTTTGAAACCATTTTATCCCAACCTGAGTTTTCTGTTTCCGGTGGTTTTTATTCATCCGATATCACCCTGGATTTAAGTTCAGATGATTCAGAAGCCATAATTTATTACACCCTTGATGGCTCCGAGCCCACCACATCTTCGAATCGTTTTCAGGGTTCCATTTCTGTAAGCAGTCGGGCTGGAGACCCTAACGACATATCCTTAATCCCAACCAATAATATCGGCCCGGGAAATCCTTATAGTGAAGAATGGGTTCCGCCAAATGGCGAGATTTTCAAAATCACAACGGTAAGAGCCAGAGCGTTTAGAGAAGGAGCAAAAGCCAGCGAAATTGCAACGCATTCTTATGTAATAGATCCCTTGGGCTCAGATCGTTACAGTATGCCGGTGTTTTCCATCACCACAGACAGGGAAAACCTCTTTGACGACGAAATTGGAATTTATGTGTACGGCAATAATTCCAATTATAACCAACGAGGCAGAGAATGGGAGCGTCCGGCACATATCGAGTTTTTTGAAACAGATGGAAGTCGCGAATTTGGAATAAACGGCGGAATTAGAATCCACGGCGGAACCAGCCGAAATCGACCAAGAAAGACTTTGCGGATTTATACTCGTGGTGAATACGGAACATCCTGGCTGGAATACCCACTTTTCCCTGATAAAGATGTTCAGGAATACAAACGCTTTCTACTCAGAAATTCCGGTAACGATTGGCGAAAATCTCTATTCCGTGACGCCTACATGCAGCGATTATTACGAGATTATACCGAATTGGACATTCAACACACTCGCCCTGCCATTGTATTTTTGAACGGAGAATATTGGGGTATTCATAACATTCGCGACAGAATGGACCATCATTATATCTATTCTCATTATGGTATAGATGAAATGGAAATGACCATGATGGAAAACAACCGCTTGTATGATCGTGGAGACCCTGATGGCGTAGCTCATTTTAATGCCATGTATGATTTTATTGCAAACCAAAGCATGGCGAGTGCCTCAAATTACGAATGGGTGACCACTCAAATGGATGTGGATAATTTCATCGATTATCAGGTGGCACAAATCTACTTCCGGAATACGGATTGGCCGGGAAATAATTTAGCATATTGGCGCTACAATGTAGATTACGACCCTAATGCTCGTGCTCCTTATGATGGGCGCTGGCGCTGGATTGTTTTTGATGTGGATTTCGGGTTTAACCTGGATTACAACTATGTGCAGGGGCATAATCAAGGAGCTGCTCATAATACACTGGCTTTTGCGACGCAAACGGGACATGGCGGATGGCCAAATCCGGATTGGTCAACATTATTACTACGCCGCCTTCTTACCAATACCGATTTCAGAAATGCATTTGTAAATCGTTTCGCCGATAAACTCAATTCAAACTTCTCATCGGAGTATGCCAATTCCATTCTGGAAGGTTTTGAAAATGAATATGCGCCGGAAATGGCAGAACATATTTTAAGATGGAATCAACCTGAGTCAAACTCCAATTGGCAGAACGAAATTCAAAAAATGCGGGATTTTGCCAATCAGCGTCCCGGTTTTGTGAGGCAGCATATACAGCAGCATTTTTCCCTGCCGGGCACTTACCACTTAACGGTTCAAGAATCAGTGGGTGGCTCTGGAGAGGTGATGGTTAATTCTCTAAAACTAGATTCCCAATCACCCTGGATGGGAGTTTACTTCCGCACGGTTCCGGTATCTATTTCTGCTATCCCTGAGGAGGGTTATCGTTTTCTTCGCTGGGAGGGAGATATTTCAGGGACAAATCCCGAAATCGAAATAAACCCAAATTCAAACATAAGTTTGCGCGCAGTCTTTGAAGCAGATGATACGCCCGTAAATCCATTTGCTCCCGAACCTCATCGCTTGGTCTCTGGTGAATATCACTTTACGAGTTGGTCCGCATTTGCTGAGCCGGGTACATATCCCAGTAATATGGTTTTTGTATATATGGATGAATCCGACCCTGGTTTAAACGCAAATATACAGGGAGTTGCAGCCGGTGCTTATAATATAGATTCGCGAACACGAATCAATGGACTTGGAGATGAGGGATTTTCTTTCATCAACACGGGTAATTCTGATGGAAATCCAGGTTTCCCGGGAACTCGTTTGGGTGCAGTCATTTTAGCCTTAAATACTGAGGGGATGGAGAGCGCACAAGTTGCGTTTACAGCCGGCACAATATCCCCAAATTCCAGAGTGTATAATTGGCGATTACGATACCGCCTTGGCGCAGAAGGCGATTTCGAAGATGTGTTGGATGCATCCGGAAATCCCGTGGAATATGAGCGAAACGAAACGCCCGGACACACTCAGTTTATTGGTCCCATTGATTTTCCTGAAGAATGGATGAATCAATCCACACTGCAACTAAAATGGCGCTATTACTATACCGGCGACCGATTAGACTCTGATAGTGGCCAACGGACAGAGTTGCAGATTAGTGAAATCAGAGTGACTGGAGAAGCAATGGATGATGGCATTGTGCTTGTGTCTCCAGAGAATGATGCCGAAGGCGTTTCTGTACAGCCGGAATTCAATTGGTCATTGCCTATTGGAGCAGAAAGATATCAGCTTCAGGTAGCCGTAGATAACTCATTTTTTGTGAGAGTTGTAGATGAATTTGTGGCGAGCACAAGTTATCAGATGCAGGAATCCTTGGAAACCAACACAACCTATTTCTGGCGGGTTAGAGCAGAACTTTCCGAAGAAGAATGGACGCCTTGGTCGGCAGTAAATCGATTTACCACCACAACAAGTACTTCAGCCGAGCATGAAGAGTTACCTATGGAATTAACATTGCATCAGAATTATCCCAATCCTTTCAATCCCACAACTCAAATCCGCTATGGGCTCCCGGAGCAATCTGAGGTTCGGCTTACAGTATATAATATGCTCGGCCAAAAAGTAGCCATACTTGTAAACTCACAGCAAAACGCAGGCTGGCACGAAATCACTTTTGATGCATCACACCTATCCAGCGGAATGTACATTTACCGGCTCGCTACCAACCAATCCGTAAAAACCAATAAAATGCTATTGATGAAATAAGCTACTTCGGGCTGTCGCAATTAGAGTAAAAAGCAAAACTATAGCGTTATACCCCAAAAATAAATCATGCTCAATGAGTAGTGAGTAAAGATGCGGCTGTCCGAAACGCCATATTGTGAATAAGACCACATTAGCGTAATATTTGCCAAAAACGGATCTTGTCAATCTAAATCCCAATAACCGATGAAACAGAAAAAAATCGCGCTTGCATTAGGAGGCGGTGCAATCCTGGGAGCAGCCCATATAGGAATATTGCGGGCATTTGAAGAAAAAGAGATAAAGGTAACCCATATTTCCGGCACCAGCATAGGTGCTCTGATAGCCGGCTTATATGCTTTCGGTTTGGATTCTCATAAAATAGAAGAGATTATGAGCGATCTTAACTGGCTGGATGTAGGGGCTTTCTCATTTTCCAAATTGGGTTTTTTGAGTAACGAAAAAATGGCCGATATAGCAGATGAATACATCAATGATGTGTCGATAGAAGATGCCGACATCCCACTTGCTATCATCGCCACCGATGTTGGGAAAGGGGAAAAAGTGGTATTCAAAGAAGGGAAATTAGCAGACGCCATACGTGCAAGCACCTGCATACCGGGCATTTTTATCCCAATAGAACTCGGCGGACGTTTATTGGTGGATGGTGGTCTCATGGAAAATGTGCCTGTAACTCCCTTAGTAGAAATGGGAGCAGATTACATTATTGCCGTTGATTTGAACGCCAATCGGGAATATGAAGAACCAGAAGATGTAATTGATGTAATGATAAATGCGATGGATATAGCCCTCGATAATTCAGCAAAATTACAATCTGAAGATGCCAACCTAGTAATCGCTCCAGAGTTACAGGATTACTCCAGAAGCAATCCCGATGCATTGAAAGATTTAATCAAAGTAGGTTACGAAACAGCACTGAAATATTTGTAGAAAAACATCATTGCTGGCTAAAAAAATTAGATCATCCGCCATTAAAAGGAAGTCTTCCAAGGCTTGGAGCGCCAACTTTGTGTTAACTGAGTCTAATTTCTTTACTATCTCAATACCGATTTCGATTAGCAAACTTAACCAAAGACAACATAATTGGTACTTCTATCAAAACCCCCACAACCGTTACCAGAGCAGCGCCGGATTGAATCCCAAAAACCATAATCGCAACGGCTACAGCAAGTTCAAAGAAGTTACTGGCACCAATCATTGAGCCGGGAGCACAGGTTTGATAATTCAAGTTGAACCATTTTCCTCCGTACCAGGCTAAAAAGAAAATGAAGTATGTTTGGATGATTAAAGGGATGGCAATCAGCACAATCATCAGCGGCTCGGCTAAAATGTGCTCACCTTGATAGGCAAAAAGTAAGACAAGTGTGATGAGTAAAGCACTAATTGAAAATGGTTTGAATCGCGGTAAAAAGGAGCTTTGATACCAAATCAATCCTTTTTTCTTTACAAGAACTTTGTGAGTAATATATCCGGCAAGCAATGGCACAACTACAAAAGCCACAACAGAAGTCACAAGAGTATCATAGGGAATTGTGATATCCGTGATACCTAATAACAAGCCAACAATGGGGATGAACAGAATCAAAATCAGAATATCGTTAACCGAAACTTGTACAAGCGTGTAATTAGGATCACCATCTGATAAGTACGACCACACAAAAACCATTGCGGTACAAGGTGCTGCCCCCAATAAAATAGCACCGGCAATATATTGTTGAGCCATTTCAGGATCTATCCAAGCGCTGTACAATTGGGAAAAGAAAATCCATGCAAAAAATGCCATAGTAAAAGGTTTTATGGCCCAGTTAATGATTACTGTCCAGACTACACCTCGGGGTTGTTTTCGAATATCCTTGAGCGATGAAAAATCTACCTGAAGCATCATTGGGTAAATCATCGCCCAAATGAGAAGAGTGATGGGAATGTTTACATTATAGAGGTTTAAGTCACTTAATATCTCTATAGAATCACCGGCAATCTGCCCGATTAAAATACCGCCTGCAATACACAGCAATACCCACCATGTAAGATGGCGCTCAAAAAAATCCATTTTCTTTTCAGTCAAAACTACAACTCCTTACTATTATGATAATTGGGCACAAAAACTTAACAATAATCAGATTGGGTTGGTTTAGCCAGTTCTTGCATTAATACATCCGTTAAACATTTCATCTCATCTACAACATCCTCATTTAGACAATAGCAGGTTCGTACCCCATCGATAGTACCTTTGATGATACCGGCTTTTTTCAAAGCCTTTAGATGTTGTGACACAGTAGATTGAGCCAAAGGCAATTCCTCGGTAATATCACCGCAAATGCAAGTTTCATGTTTTGCTAGAAATTCGAGAATGGCAATTCGTGCAGGATGCGAAATAGCCTTAGCCAGTTCTGCCACCCGTATTTGACCTGTATTGAAGAGGACTGCTTTGGTTAAAGACATATCAATAAATTTAATATATATCGTAAATATACGATTAAATTATTTAGATGACTTAATAAATTCTATCAATTAAAGATATCTATGTTATCCTAATAGCTTTTTCGAGACAGTTTGATTCCATAGAAATCTATTATACAGCAGAAATAACAAGGTTTTTATCAACCAAATACTTCAGCCTGCGTCTAATATTGTATATCTATATGTGATTAAAGTGAGAAGTATCATGAAAAAATCTACTCTTAATTTTATTATCAATTCCTCAGCCTTAGTACTCTTGGTTTTTATAATATCAACCGGTTTCCTAATGTATTTTACGCTGCCGCCAGGCTCCGGACACCTTGAAATTTGGGGAATGAACAGGCATGCTTGGGGTGATATACACCTCTGGCTATCTGTATTTTTTGTGGCAATGATGTTTATTCACCTGTTTTTACATTGGAATTGGATACTCAGTATGGTTATGGGCAAGCGGGGTAACCAAAACAAGCAGAGTAAAAGAAGGCTATGGACCATAGCAATAATTGTTTTAATAATTATGATTGCATTAAGCCCATATTTCAGCCCCGTAGTTGACACCAAGCTATAATTAATATTCCGAACTCAAGACATCAGAATTTCAATTCCGATGTAGTCCGCCATAAAACCAGCTTTAATACCCCACAACACCTAGGACGTCGCCCCCGACGTCCGGCCCCAAAAAAGCAGTCGTCCCGACTGCGAAATGGTACAACTCGAGTAAAAAATCTGGATGTTATTCAACAATTTCGGACAGCCGCCTTTGTTTATCCCAATCGTGCTATAACTACAGAGTCTGCATCCAGCATCAATAGCGTCTCACCTGAAATGGCGGCAGCCCGTAGCTACTTCGGGCTGTCGCAAAAAAAGAAAAAGCGATGGTCAGTCCATAGCAACCAAATCCGTAAGTTTAAAAAATAGCGAACAACCAAGCGGCTGTCCGAAACGTTGACCTGCCCACAACCTCTAGGCTGAGATTCAAGGTAAAATGGCTTTTCGGATTTATCATAGATAGTAGTTTGTACAATTAACTGGGACTATACCAAAAAACGCTGCATCTCACCAGGAAACGGTTACATAACCAAATAGACAATCCCAAATAATCACCCAATATCGTTCATTCTTTGTCGACCGGCACATGCCAGTCATATAACAGAAGTTTATCCTGATTGCTAGAAATACACAGCGCTACGTTTACCCTGTGCTACCAGGATTACGTTTTACGGGCAAACTGATAGCTATTGATTAGCAGCCCGATTTCTCCCTGCTAGGATTACGAATTAGGAAATGATTTTCGAAATTATTTTTGAGTTTCGCTCATGATCATCAAAACCTTAGAATACTTTTCGAAGAGCGCAATTTCTGGTTTTAATCGTTATGCATTATATTGTACTTTAACGACCACAATTTGATCATATACAATCAACGATGGATTTCAGGAAACACATAACTATCGAAGCAAATAAGCGTGGTGGAAAACCCTGTATCCGTGGTATGCGGATTACGGTTTATGATATTCTCGAGTATCTTGCCTCCGGAATGTCACATTCGGATATCATTGCTGATTTTCCTGAACTTACCGAAGATGACATCAAAGCCTGTATCGCATTTGCCGCCCACAGAGAGCGAGAATTGACGAAAATTTCAGCGTGAAATTATTATTTGATCAAAATATATCTCATCAGGTAAAAGATACGTTATTACATCTGTACCCGGATTCTTTGCATGTAAAGGACTTGGAGATGTCTGAAGCCTCAGATGAATCTATTTGGGAATATGCTAAGCGCAGTAATTATCTGATTATTTCGAAAGATTCCGATTTCCATCAACGCAGTTTTGTGTTGGGTCACCCGCCAAAAGTAATCTGGATTAAAACCGGAAATTGTTCCACAGCCACCATAATTTCCCTACTGATAAAGCTTCATAAAACAATCACAACTTTTGCCAATGACCAATCCTCATCATTTTTGATCATTGAATAAAGAATATTCGCAAAACGCTTGAAACTTTTTGCCCACAGAGGAAACGACCTGAACCGAATTTCAGAATTGCTTCGATTGTATTCTCAGTATACCATTTCATATTAATAGCCCCAAAGCGCGGAATATTCTAGCCGCGGGCGGGGTACAAGCGCATCAGCAAACCGCGTCGGCTGGATAGTTTTTGGGGAATTCCTTTACACGGGGGCTAAACTACTCTTACCCTGTGGCTAAACTTCCAAACTCTATCCGGTTTTTCCGCTGGACTTCGTGCGCAAAGTGTCAAAGGGGTCAAAGAGTCTAACTCCCTACGCAACGCACTGAAAGCCCAACATCAATAGCACCTCACCTGAAATGGCGGCAGCCCGTTATTGAAAATCCACCCATGCCATAAATTTACATTTAGAGCATTTTATTTTACTCTCAGAAAGCCCATTTTAAAAACTTGAAAATTAAGCCTGTTAGAAATGAGTTAACTCAGGGTCTTATGTCACTTCAATTCAATAATGATTGCTATGAAAAGTAAAATTTCAAGTGTTTTTATACTTCTATTGCTCTGGACTGTGCCCATGCAAGCACAAACCACCGAGGAAGTTGTTCAACGGATAGTGCAAGAAGCTACTGAAAATTCGCAACTCAAAGATTTAGGCCATCATTTGATGGATGTTATTGGTCCGCGCCTGGTGGGTACGCCTCAACAACAAAAAGCCCACGATTGGGGAGTTGAAAAAATGAAAAGCTGGGGCATCGAAGCCTATAACGAGCAATTTGGAGTGTGGCGTGGTTGGGAACGTGGCATCACCCATATCGATATGCTGGAACCACGTGTGGTTTCCTTGCGTGGGATGCAACTGGCATGGAGCCCTACAACCGGCCGACGACCAAACGAAGGTGGTTTAATCATCATACCGGAAGTTGCCGATTCCCTCGAATTTGTTAACTGGCTGCCTAATGTTCGTGGTAAATTTGTGATGATTTCCATGCATCAGCCAAGTGGCCGACCTGATTATAATTGGGAAGAATGGGCTACCGAAGAATCATTTGAAAACTTCAAAGCGTATCGTGATTCGTTAACCGCTGCATGGAATGCGCGAATGAGAGCAACGGGCCATAACAACCGCCAGATGATCAGAGCTTTGGAAGATGCGGGTGCCATTGGAATCGTACAGTCTTTATGGTCCAGAGGTTTTGGCAGCAATCGAATTTTCGGTGCGCAAACGCGAAACATCCCACATCTTGATATTCAGCTCGAAGATTATGGAATGTTATATCGCTTGGTAGAAAGTGGTGCAGATCCAAAAATCCGTGTGCGTGCTGAATCGAGAAGTTTGGGTGAGATGCCTACATTTAACACTATTGGTGTTATCCCCGGAACAGAAAAGCCGGATGAGTATGTGATGTTGTCTGCTCACTTTGATTCCTGGGATGGAGCAACGGGCGCAACGGATAATGGAACGGGTTCGATTACAATGCTTGAAGTGATGCGAATTCTGAAAGAAGTTTATCCTGAGCCAAAAAGAACAATTAAAGTGGGCTTATGGGGTTCAGAAGAGCAGGGATTGAACGGCTCCAGAGCATTTGTGGAAGATAATCCTGATGTGGTTGAAGGTCTTCAGGCTTTATTTAATCAGGATAATGGAACCGGAAGAGTTGTTGATATTGGCGGACAAGGCTTCTTGCACTCCTATGAGTTTATGACACGTTGGTTACATGCGGTTCCTCAGGATGTACGTCGCCACATTGATACCGATTTCCCCGGTATGCCGAGTGGAGGTGGAACTGACCACGCCTCTTTTGTAACTGCGGGAGCACCCGGCTTTTCGCTTCGTTCTTTAAGTTGGGATTATTGGAGCTACACATGGCATACAACCTTAGATACCTACGACAAACTCGTTTGGGATGATCTCAAAAATAACGTGATTCTTATCGCAACATTGGCCTATATGGCCAGCGAAGATCCCGACTTTTTCCCAAGAGATCGTCGTGTGATGCCTCCACATCCAAGAACCGGAGAAATTATGGAATGGCCGGCACAACGCGAACCCAACAGAAGGGGTGGGCTTGACGATTAATTTCGTTTTTGCCTGAGTTGTAGATTCTGATCAGGCGTCAAATCCCTAAAGTATGGCTGCTGCAAAATTTTTAAATTGTGTGGCAGCCATAAATCTTGTCAATATTAATGATCAAATTGCAAATCAAATAGACTGACAAAGCCAAACTTTACAATAGTGCCGCAAATATTGAACTATGGAAAAATCTGAAATCTCAATTTGGCTGTTCGTTTTTGTACTGGTATTGAATGTATCCTTCGCAGAAAACTCAAAAGCACAATATAAAATTGGGTATCCCTATGTTGAGCATTATGACAGAGAGGATTATGACGGCCATGCTCAGATTTTAACCGTTACTCGAAACGATCAGGGATTTTTATACTTCGCCAATGCATTTCACGGAATTCTGAAATTTGATGGCTCAAGATGGCTGAGAATTCAAGTGCCGGGCGGGGCAGGTACGCGGATAGTCAAACATGCTTCAGATAACAGAATCTATGCTGGTGGGATTCGAAGTTTTGGTTATATCGCCTATGATGAGTTCGGATTTCCGTATTTCGAACCACTTCACACCCGATTACCGGAAGAAATTAGCAGCTTTAATCAAATTTGGCGGATTTTTGAATATGGTGATTATATTCATTTTAACTCCTATGAGTATTTATATCGTTACCACATCCCAACAGGAGAGCTTGATGCCATTCGGTTTGATCATGATTTCTTGCATGTTCTGAACATCGGTGATCGCATTTTTACCACGAAAACAGGAGTAAATGGTATTTATGCCATTGAAAATAACGAAGCCATCAAGCTTAATAATTCTGATAAAATTCAAAGTACGGTGATGCATGCCGGATTGGTCACAGCTTTACAGGATACATTGGTTTTGGTGCGTTATCAGGGATTTCTTCGCATATCAGATAATGATATGTCACTTTTTCCAACGGAACTCGACGCATATTGGGAAGATGTAAATGCCGCACATGCTGCCGTTTTGACGGATGGCAATATCGCCGTAGCAACAGCGCTGAACGGAATTTATATAATGAGCCCGGATGGCAAAATTCTCGAACATTATCATTCGGAGAATATCCTGCAGACGAATAATGTGTATTTCATTTATACGGCTCAGGATGGGTCGTTTTGGGCGGGAACAAACCTTGGGATTTATCGAATCGATTATGGCATCCCAATTCGCAAAGCAGGGCGGGAAAGCAATATCAGCAGCTCCATAAATCAAATTACTCAGCTTGGAGATACCATATATATGGCAAAAAGTGTTGGTTTGGCATATTTGGTTGATAAGCAAGTGAAGATCCACCCGCGAAAAGAAGACATTGGCCATCAGGCTTTTTCACTTTTGGCACTGGAAGATGAGCTGATTGTCGGTGGAAATCCCAATTTGGCATCGTATACGCCATCAAGCGGCAAAATAGAAATTATTGATCGTGGTTCGGCTTTTGCAGTCATCCACTTGGAATCTGAATACAAAGAAATTTTGGCATCATTCAACACAGAAATTCGAGTCTACAGAAAAGTGGGCGATGAATGGGAGAAAAGAGCTTCGTATGACAGCGGTGACAGCCGTATTTATAGTGTTCTGCAAACGCAAAACAGAGACATTCTGCTTGTGGGATTAGACAGAAGTATCCATCATCTCATTCAGGATAAAAGTAAAAGTTATTTCGAAATTCAGGATAGTCAGATATACACTCGTGATGACCTGCCGGATGGAGCAATATTTGTGCATCATATCCACAATGAAGATATGTTGTTCTTTAATTTTGAGCCAGCCAGAACTATTCAATTTGATGATCATGGTGAATTGAATATAAGCCAAAAATCCGGGATAAACGCCGTTTTTGAAGGATATAACCGAATGATCACGTTAAGTGACGGTCGAAGTTTATATCAGGAATTTTATCCGCGAGTATATTCATTCGTGAAAGTACCGGGTGCAAATCGATGGTTACTAAATTCAAACAATTTTATAATTGAAGCAGGGTATGAGGACGGAAAGTGGTTTCGCGCGTCACATAGCGATGCATTTTACAGAAAAACACAGTCTCGAAGCGAAAGAATTACAGATATGTTTGCCAATGAGGAGTATATCTTTTTATCCGGCCCTTCACCAGTTCTGTGGAAAGTAAAATCGGAAATACCTGAATTCAGAGTTCCTCAGCCAGAAGTTCATTTGAACAGAATTCGTGCAATTTTGGATTCAACAGTTACATACGCTTATCATGTTCGCCCGGAATCATTTCCAGCGGGTACCAGGGAGCTCCATTTTGAATTCGCAACTACACCGGTAAATGTACCATCTGCACTGTTTTATCGGTTTAAACTGGAAGGATATGAGGACTGGTCAGAGTGGACAACAGATAAGCATAAAGAATATAATAACCTGAGACACGGCTCTTACCGCTTCCATATTCAAAGCGTCGATTTGTTTCAGCAAAAAAGTGAGCCTTTTGTTTATGCGTTCACAATCGAACCACCCATCTATTTTACAACAACGGCATATATTATATATATCCTCTTTTTTATAGGATTTGTTGGATTAATCCTCCAGATACGCTCCTCATTTGTTGAGCGCGCTCTAAGAAAAGAATTTGAAGAAGAAAAACGTCGGTTGGAGGAAATCAGGTTAAACAACGAACTTGCCGATGCGCGTGATTTCCAGCTGAGTTTATTGCCCTCATCACATCCGGATTGGAAGGATGTTGAAATTATTTACGAAATGGAAACGGCTACTGAAGTGGGAGGAGATTACTACGATTTCATTGAGGGACATGATGGCGCTCGATACGTTGTAATTGGTGACGCATCAGGACACGGAACGGCTGCCGGTATGATGGTGAGTATCACAAAAACAGCGTTGAATTCTATAGTGGCGGAAAGTCCAAAAGATGGATTACGACAAATTAACGAGGTGTTGAAATCCGTAAACCGCAGTAAATTGAATATGGCACTTTCTATTATCAGGATTGATGATAAAAGCCTGACTATTTCATCTGCCGGAATGCCACCGGTTTATCATTTTTCTGCAAGAGAAGAAAAAGTGTCAGAATTGACATTAATTGGATTACCATTGGGCGCCATTTTCGGTGCTGTTTACGATCAGAAAGAAATAGAATTCCATTCCGGAGATTTTGTGCTATGCGTGAGTGACGGATTGGTGGAAACCCGCAATAAAAAAGGCGAAACACTCGGATATGATGCTGTTTTGGAATTTCTGCAAAATCACCCGAAAGAAAGCGTAAGCAATGTCATTCAGGATTTGGAGGAATTCAGGAAAAAGTGGGCTGGCGAAAGTAACGAGCTCGAAGATGATCTTACATTCGTACTTATTCACAAAAAGCAGCCAACCTGATTTCGAGGTTTAAGCGATTCAGCCCTAAAAAATTTAAAAGCCCCTGAAATCAACCAGGGGCTTTTAATAACATTACAAATTATGGCCAGCGAAGATCCCGACTTTTTCCCAAGAGAT